>JAOZLU010000644.1 GCA_029934695.1 Desulfobacterales bacterium
GAATATATTCATCCGGATGAACTGACAGATCACATTGTTGAAGGAGAGGTTTAATACACAGACAATTTGCAAATTGTTTTACACAGACAATTTGCAAAATTGTTTTACACCTTATTTTCCGGCGTCATGGCCACAGCACCGACTGCCAGATAACTGTATCCTTTGGCAATCAGTTCTTCAAAATCCGGAATCATGCGCCTTCCGTCCATCACGAGGTAAGGGGGGGGGACAGCTTCCTCTATGGTTCGTGACAGGCCCCGGAATTCCTCACAGTCAGAGGATACGAAAACCGCGTCAGATTCCTCGACTGCTTTTCTGGCTGTCTCGTAATATTCGATTTTTTCAAAAAGAATGTTCTGAGACGGATCAAAAACATGTTTTGCACTTTCATTGGCCAGGGGATCATACACCTTTACCCTGGCAACGCCTTTTCCAAGCAGAGATTCGATCACTTTGATGGAGGAGGCGTCCCGCATGTCATTTGTATGCTTTTTGAACGCAAGTCCCAGCACTGCAATTGTCCTGTTATTGAATTTGAAGGCTGCCTCGGTGATGGCTCTCTCAATGAGATAGACTTTCTGATACTCATTGACCTCGTAGGAGGCTTCGAGCATCTTGGTGCTGACATTGACGCTTCGTAACTGATAGATCAGCGAAGCAATGTCTTTTCCGAAACAACTGCCCCCGGCTCCGTTGCTCACAAATGAACCCCAGGTGCTTATCCTGTCATCCGCGGTCACCCCGAGTCTGAGATCATCTATTCTCACATTTGAGAAATTTTCCCCGATTTTCGCACCCACGCCGTTCCAAAAGGATATATATGTGAGAAGCATGGTGTTTGCCACATATTTTATGGCCTCGGCAGTTTCCGGCGTTGTTTCGATGTATTTTATCCGGACGTGGTTGACGAACTGCGAATAGACCCTGCAAAGAATTTTGAAATCCGCTTCATGGTCACAGCCGACCACCACCCGGTCCGGCTTTCGCGCCTGGGTCACGGCTGTGCCTTCCGCGAGAAATTCCGGGTTGGATGCGACCCCGAAATTTTCCACATTATGGCCTTTTATGATCTCCTGCAAATGTCTTGCGGTTCCGATAGGCACGGTGCTTTTATTCACCAGAACAACCCTGCGTCCGTCCTTTCTTTCGGCAAGAACCTGGGCGATATCCTCGGCCGCGGCATCGTAAAAAACAAGATTTGTGGACCCGTTCAGATTGGGGGGCGTGGGCAGACACAGGAATATGGCGTCGGCACCTTCTATGATCGCTTTCAGATCAGAAGAAAAAAACAGGTATTTGCCGACGGTTTCCTTGATAATGCCGGCCAGCCCCGGTTCATTGACATATTGTTCAATTTTTTCAGCCTGGCCGCTCGAAAAGGCATTGATCTTGTTTATATCATTGTCATACGCGTACACTTCATGGCCGTATTCCGAACACACAGCAGCGTGTACAAGCCCCACATATCCGGTTCCTGCAACGATTATTTTCATATTGTCCTCTTTATTAATTCAGGTTGAAATCTGAGTCACATACCCATCTCCGGAGCACTTGGAGTGCTGAAATGAAATTTTGGCACCTCTTAAAAAAATGTGCTGAAATTTCATTGCAGCACTCCTTTATCAACACATTTCCATTCCTCCTGCTAAATGGCTCTGAAATTTATTCCGGGGCTTGTTTCAGTTCCACCAGTGTGGCCCCCCACCCGCCAACTTCCGGCGGAGCATTTTTGAAAGACTGCACCAGGGGATTCTTCTTTAAAAGACCGTGAACCCGTTTTTTCAGTATGCCTTTCCCTTTTCCGTGGATAACCCGCACAGAGAAGATATCTGACTCAATACATGCGGCAAAATAATCATCCAGAAGATCGGGTATCTCCTTGGGGCTGAACGTATGGAGGTCCAGGACATCTTCAATGGGTACAATTATGGGTTCCATATTATCTGATTCCATTGTCATTTTATTGAAAGTTGAAAGTGAAAGGTTCAAAGTCTGTCCGCAGCCGTGAATCGCCTTTTAACTTTCCACTTTTAACTTTTCCGCTTTTCTAATCACCAATCACCAACGCCCACCACAGGACTGTGACAAGGCCTGCCAGGACAAAATGGGTTTCAACCAGAAATTCCAGGCGGATACCCGGCATTGTATGTCCCTGTTCATAAGTCAGGAGAACAATGAACAGCAGCATGGGGCAGATTCCAAGCACAAAACCCAAGCTTGACGTAAGATGAAACGCTGCCGACAGAAACAAAATAACGGTAATGGCTGTCAGCAGGAATTTCAACAGTCGCATGGTCTGTTTTTCTCCCAGCAGTATGGGGATGGTGTCCTTGCCCACGATCCGGTCCCCCTGCATGTCAAGAATGTCGAAAAATGCTGTCCTCACAAATACCATGCCTGCGGACCATGCAAACACCGGCACCATGCTCAGGTCAAACTTTCCCAATACAGACAGGGGGGCAAATATGGCAGTGACAATTCCCCATGCCATCGTAATAAGGATGGTCTTTGATCCCGGCACATCTCTTATTCTTCTGTATCTGCCACTGCTAAGGTGCTCCGGTATCAGTTTCAAATTGTATGAAAGTCCCATAAAGCTCATTGCAAGAAGAATCAGAAACGGAAGCAGCCCCATGGTGTATGCCTTTATCAGACCGGCCGCGCCGGCGATAAGTGCAAGTGCCGCAAGCAGCATCTTGTGCTTATTATAAAAAAAAGCTCTTTCAGGGTCATTGTAGTGGTCTGCCTCCGTGCCTGTCAGGTTGTTGAAAATATGCATGGACTGAACATAGAGCATGGATATGAAGACATAAGAATAATAATTCGGTATTCCCTGAAGTTTGCTGCATGCATAACACAGGCATCCCGCCCCGATGGATATATATATGTTTGTCAGAAGAAGGGTGCGCCGGACAGTGGAAAGGATGTTGTGCCATCCCTGGCTCTTATTAAAAGGTAAGGCTTCAATCGCCCTGTAAATCCTTTTGATGATCCATGTCGGCGTGGATGCCCCGGCTGTTATCCCGATTTGCCGGGCAGTTGCAAGGGTTTCCGTATCCAGTTCTGATTCTGTTTCAACATGATAGACAGGTTTCCCGGTCAGCCTTCCAATTTCAGCGAGCCGTTGCGTGTTTCCGCTGTTGCGGCCGCCCACGACAATCAGGGCATCCACCGAATCTGCCAGGCTTTTTACCTCAGCCTGCCGTTTTTCTGTGGAATCGCATATTGTATCAAAAATTTTATAGTGAGGGAATTTGCGGAGGACATACGTTTTTACTGATTCAAAAAAAAGCGTGTTCTGGGTGGTCTGGGCGACAATGATCGCCTTTTCAAAGGCCGGAAGTGCGTCAAAGTCTTCCAGATTGCCGGCCACATGCCCCTTTTCCCCTGCATACCCCAGCAGGCCGATCACCTCAGGATGATCCCTGTCCCCGATGATGATGACTTCATGGCCCTGTCCCGCGTGTTTTTTTATAATGGTCTGAACCTTGATCACGCGGGGGCATGTCGCGTCAATAACCGTAAAGCCTTCTGCTCTGAGTTCAGTTTTTATCTGGGGGGGAACACCGTGTGCCCTGATCAGAACCGTGCCGCGGCCTTCCTCACTGGCTTCCCCCTCTTTTTTCGGGGGGATATTATTGATTACAGATATTCCTTTTTCTTTCAAAAGATTCAGCACCTGAGGATTGTGTATCAGGGGGCCGTAGGTGAAAATGGGATGTTCATGTTTGCCAGGCACATCCAGAACCATTTCGACTGCCCTGCGTACCCCCATGCAGAACCCCGCTGTTTTTGCAACTGATATTTTCATTTGATGTTTGATGTTTGATGTTTGATGTTTGATGTTTGATGTTTGATGT
>JAOZLU010000645.1 GCA_029934695.1 Desulfobacterales bacterium
TGGATGCTGGATGCTGGATGTTGAGTAATCTGTTTCGTGTTGTGTGTTCCGCATTCGTCATGTTGTTTATTTTTATGATTCCGGATTTGGCTGAGGCAGCGGATGTCCGGGCGCATGTTGACAGGACGAGTGTGGCATTGGGCGAATCGCTTCAACTGACGGTGAGCGTCAGTGGTGACGGGGGCAATGTGGATATTTCTCCCATTCATCGGGGAGGGAAGTTCAAGGTGCTTTCGCGGGGGACGAGTACCAGTGTTCAGATCGTCAACGGCCGGATGAATCGTGAGGTCAGCTATGATTACACTCTCATTCCTTTAAGAGAAGGCAATTTCAGCATACCGCCCTTAACAGTGTCATCCGACGGAAAGACATACAGAACTCAGAAAATCATCATCCAGGTTTCAAAAAGGGCGCAGAGCAATGCCGATAACCGGGATGTGTTTGTCGAAGCCCGGGTGTCAAACAAGACCCCCTTTGAAGGGCAACAACTTGTTTATACCTTCAGGCTGTATAATGCGGTTCAGATTGCAAATGCAAAATTGCAACAACCTGAATTCACGGGATTCACTGCGAAGCAAATCGGAGATAATAAATCCTACAAATCGGTTGTCTCAGGACGGGAATACAACATCAATGAGGTCAGCTACCTGCTGGTGCCCCTGGATACCGGTAAAAAGATCATTGACCCGGCGATTTTGGAGTGCGGTATTGTCCGTCGCAGCCATCGCAGAAATACGTTTGATTCCTTTTTTAATGACTCATTTTTCCGCCGAGGCGATCTTGAACAAAGAATGTTCAGAACAAATCCGCTGACGGTGGATGTAAAACCGTTGCCCGCATACAACAGCGAGGTGAAATTTTCCGGTCTTGTGGGCAAATTCAGCATCAGCGGCGAACTGGAAGCTGAAACGCTGAAAAAAGGAGATTCCACAACATTATCGGTCGTCATACAGGGGAAAGGAAATATCATGGATGCTGAAGAACCGGAGATCAGCGTCCCTGAAGAAGCATTCAAAGTGTATAAGGACAATCCTGAAGAGGAGATTCAACTGAGCAGATCAGGATACAGGGGAAAGAAAATTTTCCGCATTGCGCTTGTGCCGATCAAAGAGGGAAATTATTCGCTGGGCCCGATCCGGTTCAGCTACTTTGATATTTCCAAAGGCAGATATGAAACCCTTTCTACCCGGGCTTTCTCACTTCTGGTGAATCCTTCTGAGGAAAAAGATGAACCGGAGGTCTTCTCTGCTCCTTCCCAGAATGGGCAGTCCCTGAAGAAAAAAGTCCAATTTACGGGCCGAGATATTCTGCCCCTGAAAGAAGAACTGGACGCGCTGGAGAGCCGGAATTCCTTATCACCGATCAGTTTTATTTTTTTTCTCATGATTCCTGCACTTCTCTATCCTGCGGCAAGGGCGGTGCTCATGTTCACCTGGAAAAGTGATGACCCCGCGAGCGTGATGGCACAAAGAGCGGAGAAGGCTTTGAAAGACGCTTCCACACTTGAGGCATCCGGCGAAGAATTTCTTTCCTGTCTTTATCGTGCACTCGTTTCAGCAATTTTTTCAAACGCGGGAACAAAAGGAGAATCTCTCACATATTCGGAAGCTGAAAAGATATTACGTTCAAACGGCTATTCTGAAGGCATTGCAATACAGGCTGCGAAACTTTTGGAAAAAATCGAATCTGCCCAGTACAGCGGGCTGGGTACGGACAGAGCGTTCAGGGAGAATATTCTCTCTGAAACACAGCAGATGGTCAGGCAGCTGGGCGGAAGAGGATAGAAGATGGTAAGAAGGCAGAGTACAGAGAACAGAGGGTGTCCCTCAATTATCCGGTGTTTTGTGATATTTATGCTTCTGGTAACTGGCGCACAGGCCAGTGAGATGACCCGGGCGTTTCTTGACGGTATCGAATTTTACAAAGAAGAGAAGTTTGCAGAGGCAATCTCGGCGTTTTCCAAAATTGCCGGGAGCGGGGTCAGAAACAGCAAGCTTTTTTATAACCTCGGAAACGCATATCTGAAAAATGATGATCTGGGGCATGCGGTTTTATGGTATGAACGTGCGCTGGTGCTGGCACCGGATGATCCTGATCTCAGGTTTAATTATGAATACGCCATTTCTCAGACAAAGGATAAAAAGGAAGACAAGGCTATCTCAGTGTTTCGGATTCTCTTTTTCTGGAAACATCTCCTGAGTGCGAAAGCTGTCCAAGTGACAGCGATTATCCTGAATGTGATTTTCTGGTTTATCGTGATATTGCGGATGGTGCAGAAAAAGGTGAAAATACTCAAATGGCCGGGATATCTGACGCTGATTCTGGCCCTTGTATTCATTTTTACGGCGTTTTACAATTATTATGAAACGGCATATCTCAGACATGCCATTATTCTTCCGTCCCAGGTCCCGGTTCGCTCCGGCCTGACAGACGACTCCACCGAGCTTTTCGTTCTCCATGCCGGAACAAAGGTGAATATCGAAAAAGAACACAAAGATTTTTTCAGAATATATTTTTCACAAGGGAAAATCGGATGGATCAGAAGCGATCAGTTATCAGTGATTCGTGATCACTGAGATGGAAAAATGTACATTCCGGTTATTTTATGAAACCAAATATTGTTGTTATTTGCGGTCCGACCGGTATCGGAAAGACTTCTGTGGCAATCGAAACCGCCAGCGTTTTTGGTGGTGAAATTATAAATGCCGATTCAATGCAGATCTATAAATATATGAATATCGGCACTGCCAAACCCACCTCGCAGGAGCAGACCCGTGTTCCTCACCATCTCATAGACATCCTTGAACCGGACGAATTCTTTGATGCTGCGAAATTTGCGAAAATGGCATATACAAAGATCATGGAACTCCGCAAACGGAATATCCTTCCCTTTGTAGTCGGGGGCACGGGGTTTTATATAAAAGCACTGGTACATGGTCTGTTTCAGGCCGGCTCGGCCGATCATAATGCCCGCGCCCGCCTGAAAGAAGAGGCCGCGGCCAAAGGTGCCGATGTTCTTTACAAACGACTGCGTCAATATGATCCTGATGCCGCGGAAAAAATACATCCCAATGACACTTACCGGATCATAAGGGCCATTGAGATATATGAAAAAACCGGGAAGACAATTTCCGAACATCGCCATGAACACAGGTTTTCAGATGCGCGGTTCAGGGCTTTGAAAATCGGTCTGGATACGGGCAGAGACATTCTTTATGATCGCATTAATCGCAGGGTTGACGCGATGATAGCGGAAGGATTTGTTGATGAGGTCAGAACGCTCCTTGACAGGGGATATTCTGAAGACCTGAAAGCCATGCAGTCCATCGGGTACCGCCATATTACTGAGTTTATCCGGGGGCGTCTTTCTTACGACGAGGCATTGCGAATCCTGAAACGGGACACCAGAAGATATGCAAAACGCCAGTTGTCGTGGTTCAGGTCTGATTCTGAGGTGGTGTGGAAAGAAGCAGATCAGTTGAGGGATATCTGTGACTTGGTCAGGGGGCATTTGCACTAGTGTCAGTCCCGTAGGAAGCCCGGCAATTCATTGCCACCTGCTACAAGGATTAGGGTTTCCTGTCCCGTAGGGACAACTGAGAATAGCCCGGGTTTGATCAGATATTTACTGATGCGGAGTCTCCCCATGAACGTGCCCGTGCCGTGAACGGAACATGCACGGGGGTTCACGGCATATGCATCAAGCTGAGATTATAACTGACTGTTTTTATTAATCCATAATCTGCCGGACGGGGTTTGCAACCCCGTCCGCAATGTTTTGTCAATCCCCGGCAGCATAAGTTTGGGTGTGTCCCACCTTTTACACAAAACGGGGCTCTGCCTTCGGCCGGAATGAGGC
>JAOZLU010001154.1 GCA_029934695.1 Desulfobacterales bacterium
TTTTTACTCTCTCCTGTTATTGGGGCGCATACACTCAATTTTTGTCGAGGAAAACTCCGAAAATGGCAAAATTTAACCAGCCAGTTAGTCAAAGTTACAGATCATCAAATCATAATATACTGATATGATGTTATATATTAAATTTATGTGCGTCCTCTTAAAATAATAATGCGACATTTCCATCATATTCTGGGATCAGAATAACAAGCGGTCAGTCAGATGTCAAGACCCTTTTATAAAGCTTTCCAGTGAAGGATTTTTCTGATTATAACGCTTTTAGAGGCCTGAAATCAGCCCTGCGTCGCACCTTTTTAACCACAAAGGACACAAAGGGGGCACAAAGGGGCACAAAGCTCAAACCCGGGGCACAAAAGCTTAAACCTGCACGGGTTCGGCCGGATATGTCTGAGGGCAGGTGCCCAATCAGACGATAAATGCGCTCTGATCCATAATTATGATTCTTTTTTGCTTGAAAAATATGATTACCACTGATAATTATGACTTGCTTGCCATCTGAAAAGTTGAAATTTTTTCACACAGGAAATCAGGAAGACAGCATTGAATCGTTTAACCGAAAAATGAAAGGAGAAATGAATGGAAGATTGCATTTTTTGTAAGATAGTGAAAGGCGATATCCCCAGTTTCAAAGTTTATGAGGATGATAAAGTCCTTGTATTTGCAGATGTAAATCCTATTTCCGAGGGGCATACGCTGATTATCCCCAAAAAACATGCGGAAAACATCTGGGAAATTGACCCTGAGGACCTTGCCGCAATTCATCTGACCTCCAAAAAAGTTGCCCAGGCAATGACAGACTCGCTGAAACCTGAGGGCATTGCCTTTCTCCAACTCAATGGCCGGGCCGTGAATCAGGTGGTAATGCATTATCATCTCCACCTGATCCCCCGCGTCAGCGGTGCTCCTGAACTGGTCATGACAAATTGGGAACTCAAACCGGGGGATATGGAGGCCATTAAGAAAACCGCTGAAAAAATTGCCTCGGCTGTAAAATAACGGAGATCATGCTTGTGGGTGGCTCAAAAGGCGATACCTTTATTATATTGCTATTTTTTTTAAAATTTTTCTGATTATAACGCTTTCAGGGGAGGCCTGAAATCAGCCCTGCATCGCACC
>JAOZLU010000646.1 GCA_029934695.1 Desulfobacterales bacterium
TCCCTTCGCCAAGCTCAGAGAACAGATAGGCTGCCGTCCCTGAGCCTGTCGAAGAAGGTTCCGTTATAATCAGAATTTTTTCATTGAAACCAGTCAGTCACAGAGAATAGCAGAGAAAGGGAGCAAATTAGACATTATCCTCAATTTCATCAATAAGTTTCATCAATATTTCGTACACTTCTTCTGCATTCAAATTGGAATCGCAACCGACATCCTCTCTTTTCCCATGGGAAAGCCAGTTTCTGTGAGCTATGATTTTGTCCAGTTCTTCAGATGACCCCTGCGATATCTGATTCTCCAATATTCTTCTTGACCCTGACAGATTGCGGATGTCGTCTCTGCTTTTGACAAATGCAGTTGCGGAATGATACAAAGGCGTAGCTCTGTTTTTTCTTGACCTTCTTTTATCGTATTCATCTTTCACGATATTTTTTATCTCGCCATAAGTGTTGTCAATCCGCGCAAACACCATCCGCTCAAATGTCGCAATGATGTTCAGCATATAGTGTTCCGCAATCTTCCGCTTTAATGTGTCAAAATGCTCATCAATGAAATCTTGTTTGTCCCTTCTTTGCAGCATCTTCTTCGTTTTGGGGGAATCAGGAAATATCCTTATGGCAAAAGACGTATCGCCACGTATGACTTTTTTTTTGGCATCATCGCAGATTACTTTTGAAGCCTCATACAGTTGGAACAGTTCTCTCAATGTTTCCTTTGCAGACATCGCATATCCTCATTCAGACCTTTGCCAATCTCTCCAACCATTCGTCCAATATTTCCTCAAATGTCTTCTTGTCAAACAGAATCTGCTCACGTTGTTTTCTGTTTTTCCAGACTTCCCAGTGAAATCCTCCAATTCCCTCTTCCCTGATAAGCAGAAGGGAGATATTCTTGTCTTTGTGACCTCGGAGATACAGTTCTATTTTCCCAAAAGCCCCGATGACATTTGTTCCGATGGGTTCGAGAACAGCCGAAACTCCTCCCCCGAAGTTCAGCACCATCATATAGGTTCCCAGGAAGATATCCTCAGATTCAGCATATTGCAGTTCTCTGTGTTCGACTGTCACATAGCCCTCTTTCATATATTCGCCGAACCAATCCTCAGTAATGGATTTGTACAGTGCGTTCACCTCCTGAATCCATGTCCTTCTGACTGCTTCCAACTGGTCGGCACGATGTTGGTTTATTTCGGACAGCTTGACCAATTTTTCCCTGAATCCCATTGTTCACCTCTGCAAATATCTGATTTTATAAAAATGTCATTCTCGTAAAAGCAATATTCTTTCTGTCATGTCCATGTTTTCCATTCTTTCTTCAGAATCACTTTAGCGTCACAAAACCATCTTCACCATTCTCATCCGCATGGTATCCGCCGGGACTGTTATAGAGCTGGATCAGCCGCAAAAGTTCACTCAGACCGATACTCCAATCCTGCGGTTTATAATCCGAACTGTGATGGGCACAGTCCTGGTTGCCTTTTCCGAGAGCATATTCGTCTTCCATATCAGGTGTCGGCCACTCGCCGTCATCCGTATTAAAGAGGCAGTGATAAGCTCCATGATTGTAGAGTTGGATAACACGAAGGAGTTCTGAGAGGCTGATTTTATTGTCCTGCGGCTGATAGTCCGCGCTGTGACAGGAAAGGGGAATCTGCTGAGTCTGATATGACAGGTATAAAGGGTTTGTGTAAGCTCTGTAACGATCACTGAAGCCCGATCTGTTTAAAAAAGCTTGGGAGACACATTCCGCCCTCAAATATTGGTTCGTCTGCCTTGGATCCGATGAAAGCTGAAAAACCTTATATCCTTCGCGGTCATTGCCGAAAACGCTGTTATCGTCCGCCGGGTCAAACTCATGGATCAGATTTTTGCCTAAGAAGAGTTTTATGTTATTTATTCCAACATCATTATATGCAATCCAGCTTATCAATATTTCAACATTATCTTCCCAAAAGGCAATATCACCGACGATGTGATCTCCGTCTCCTTTGTCAAGTTTTCCGTCCCCGTTCTTGTCTATGCCGATCAGGATAACAGGGCCATCAGTGATTATGGAATTTCCATTTTTCAAACCTTCAAGAACCGAATTTTTGGAGCGTTCAGGAGCATAGACAAGTGTCCTTGCTTTACCTATGGCATTGTCGTTTGTTCCAAGTCGTTCCCAGTTGAAATCCATGTATGAAAAGTAGTTCAAATCACCATGGGCATCACTCCCCGCTTCTATCACTATTTTTCTTATTGGATTCAGATGGCTTTCCAGCAATTCCACCCATTTTTTAATGCTGATCTCAAGATTTGGCAAAAAATGATGGTCCCGGCTTTTACTGAGCTTACTTTCCCACCCACCTGTGGCACTTGTAAACGGATTGATATGGTCAAGGTTTCCTCCTGGAGATTCCATTGTTTTTCTTGTGTTCCATACCTCAAGCCCGTAATAATTGTCATATAAAAGTGCTGTGGCAATATTCGCATCGGACCACGGCACAATATCTCCGACAAACATGATATCCATCGAATCCGCAGGATGTGCGGAAAATGCCAACCCCTCGGCATTCAGCTCATTTAATCTGGAATATAGGGACAACTGAGCATTGTTCAGTCCGTCTATTTCGCCTGAAATGAATTTGTCATTATTGTAAACAAGAAGATGTATATTATCCGAGCCGGTTCTTGCCTGACATGTTATTTCTTCTCCGATAATAAAGGGCAAGCCTGATATGTTGTTATTCCTCTCAATCCAAGCTTTTAATTCATTCCACCTCCGTGCATTCAGGTCCCAGTCCGAATAGTCACTTGCATGGTCAGTTATCGTTATCCAGTCCAAGTCAAGTGCTTTGAGAGCCAGTTTCAATGTTTCCAGCCCACCGCCATATTCATAAGGATTTGCTGTGTATTTTGTATGGTAATGCGTATCTCCGTACATCCAATCGGAGTCAGGTCTTGGAAAGGAGGTTTCCACACGAATACGCAATCTTCTGCTGAAACTGAAAGCACCGCCCTGCCACCAATCGTCTCTGCCCTCTATCCATGCTTTCAGTTCGATGACATCTCCCGTATCAAATCCCAAATTTTCCGCTGTCATGGGTTTCCCATTGAGTTTGGAATTTTCAGCATTTTCAAATTCTGTGGCCACCCATTCCCAAGCGAAGCGATTGAGACTGATTCCACCAAAATTATGATGATATATCCTCTCCCATCTTCTGTTTCTCCAAAGATATATTTCTGCCGAATCCAAGTCCGGCAGGTCATTGACATCGGAATCCTTTATAAAAAAACCGACAGGGATTGCAGCAGTCGTTCCTTTCACCCTCCAAGGGGCATCAGCCATAAAATCCTTGGCGTATGTGTTTGGATATCTGGGGTTCTTTGCAGAAGAAGAATTTGGTATTATCAGAGAGAAACATATCACCATCTGAAACAAAATACAGCCACAATTTTTATTGAAAAATTTAAAGAAGCGTTTCATGTCAAACACCTATAACTCAATGATCAAGTTTTTTTCGGTTGTCTGAATTTATTGACAATTTTTGAGTAGGAACTTTTGGGCATGAGCAATAAATTCAGCAAGTTAAATTTTCAAGGATTGAAAGGTCTGATATTTTTTGACAGTGAAGTCAGCACAGGACAGGGGTTTTTTATCCTTAATTCAGCATCTTTCATAGAAGTCAAAAAGTTTGCCTCAGCAACATACTGATTTTAAACGATTTCCCATTGAACTGAACCAGTGCCGACAACTGAAGAATGCCCTTAATTCTTTATGGATAAGACTTCCGAAGTTGTAAAACTTCGGAAGTCTGGGGAGCTACATCGCATACAACGCAGCACCAATAGCCCCGGTAAGCTGGGGATATTCAGG
>JAOZLU010000647.1 GCA_029934695.1 Desulfobacterales bacterium
GATGTTCGATGTTTGATGTTCGATGAAGGAAAAAAGGGATTGAGTTTGATGAATTTCTCAATCCCAAATTCCTGAACTTTAAAATTTTGAGAAGATTATGACTAACACGAAATATATTTTTGTGACAGGAGGGGTGCTTTCATCCCTTGGAAAGGGACTTGCGTCAGCATCCATCGGCGCACTTTTGGAAAGCCGGGGTCTCAGGGTGACGATTCAGAAGCTGGACCCGTATATCAATGTTGACCCCGGAACCATGAACCCTTTCCAGCATGGGGAAGTTTTTGTTACCGATGATGGCTCGGAAACAGACCTTGACCTCGGCCATTATGAACGGTTCACCAGTGCCACCATGGGGCAGAACAATAATTTCACCACCGGAAAGATATACCATTCCGTGATCATGAAAGAGCGCCGGGGGGATTATCTGGGAGGCACGGTTCAGGTCATCCCCCATATTACAGATGAAATTAAAAACAGCATCCTCCTTGCCGCGGACAGCATGGATATCGTTATTGTGGAAATCGGCGGTACCATCGGGGATATTGAAAGCCTCCCTTTTCTGGAAGCGATACGGCAGTTCAAGGCTGACATCGGAAAGGAAAATGTTCTGTATATTCATCTGACCCTTGTTCCCTATATCGCAACCGCGGGTGAGGTCAAGACAAAGCCGACCCAGCACAGCGTGAAAGAACTTCGAAGCATCGGGATTCAGCCGGATATCCTCCTCTGCCGCACGAACAGATTTCTGTCCGAGGATATTAAGTCCAAAATTGCCCTTTTCTGCAATGTCAGCATGGACGAGGTGATCACTGCAAAAGATGTGGATTGTATTTACGAGGTTCCCCTGATATTTAATAAGGAAGGGCTGGACAGCAAGATTGTGGAACTGCTCAATATCTGGACACGGGCGCCCCGGCTCCAGGCTTGGAAAGAGCTTGTCAGAAAGATGAAAACGCCCGAACATTCCGTCACCATAGCTGTTGTAGGAAAATATACGGATCTTACAGAATCTTATAAGAGTCTGAACGAGGCTTTGTCCCATGGCGGGATTCCCCTTAATTGCCGTGTGAATCTCATGTATGTTGATTCAGAACAGATTGACGCTGACAATTGCAAAGATATGCTTTCTGCGGCAGATGGCATATTGGTTCCGGGAGGATTCGGGTTCCGCGGCATTGAGGGAAAAATTTGCGCTGCCAGTCATGCAAGGGAAAACAGAATACCGTTTTTCGGGATATGTCTTGGGATGCATGTTGCGGTTGTCGAGTTTGCGCGCAATGTGGCTGGTCTGAAAGATGCCCACAGTTCAGAAATTGACTCAGACACACCATATCCTGTCATTTATCTGATGACAGAATGGTTTGACGAGAAAACTCAGACCCTTCAGACCCGGGATATTCATTCGGAAAAAGGCGGAACTATGCGCCTGGGTGCTTATCCCTGCTCTCTTGAAAAGGGAACTCTGGCATCTGAGGCATACACTGCTGAGAGCATTTCAGAACGGCATCGCCACAGGTATGAATTCAACAACGCGTATAAAAGCAGGCTTGAAGAAAACGGGCTGGTTGTCAGCGGCCTTTCGCCTGATGGTCAGTTGGTTGAAATTGTCGAGTTTAAGCGTAAAGACCATCCGTGGTTCCTCGGATGCCAGTTTCACCCGGAATTCAAATCACGGCCCATGAATCCGCATCCCCTGTTCAAATCCTTCATAAAGGCGGCTTTGGTGAATGGTGAATTATGAATTATGAATTATGAATTTTCTGCCGGACGGAGTTTTTTCTGCCGGACGGGGTTTGTAACCCCGTCCGCAATGTTTGCAACCCCGTCCGGCCATCTTAGCTTGATGCATATGGTGGGTTCCGCTGCGCTCCACCCACCCTACGTTTTTTTTACCACGTTTTTTTTACTGTCGGGTGTAAGAAAAAATGCCTTGTTGTGTATGATAAAATAATGGCAAAAATTTGCAGGGGGTTAATTCTCTTTTTAATATTGGCAGTGGCAATTGTTATTTGGCATGGTGGCAGAACAGCAATTGAAATAAAAAGTGTTGTTGTTCAGATCACCTGTATGCTGATTCTTTTCCTTTCTGCCTTGAATCTGCTGTCTGAGGATAAAATTTTAATAAGCAGAAAGCCTGTGGTAATTCTTGCCGGTGTTTATGGTATTCTGATGACAGGGGCATATCTGCGGACGAACATGAGCAGTCTGAATTATCAGGCACTGATGCCGCAGTTGTTCGGGATTCTTGTATTCATGCTGGTCATACACCATTTCAGTAAAGATGATATTGGAAAACTGATCTGCCTCTGCGTGGCGGCCGGGGTTATTTCGTCGCTCTATGGAATCCTTCAGTATTTTCATTTTGACCCTTTGAAATGGGAAAATATCGGTGCTTTCGGAACCCTCAGAGTCGTCTCTTTTTTCGGAAATAAAAACTATTTTGCCATTTTTCTGCTTCTGATGATTCCCATGGGGGGGTATATAGCGCTCACATCAGAAAGAAGAATTTCCATCATTGTCGGGACGCTTTCAACGGTCTGCATGATTGTTGCACTGTCCCTTTCTTACAGCAAAGGAGCATTCATCGGATTTTTCCTGTCGGCCACGGCTTCTGGCGCACTTTTGTTCCTCAGAAAAAAACAGATTATTTTCAAAGATGCCAAAAATTATGCTCCCGCTTCCAAGTCAGAGTCTGGGAGCCAACTGGATTTTTTGAAAAAAGCAAGCTTTTGCATCCCCCTTGTGCTGATGCTGATGATCGTTTTTTTGTCACAGGACATACAAAAAGACTATTCACGTCGGATAAAGCGCAGTGAATATCATATCATGCAGAGGCTCTCATTTTACCAGGCTGCTGCTGAAATTATCACGAGACATCCTTTTTTCGGGGTCGGGCCTGGTAATTTTGCTGTTTCTTATCAGGAAAATGAAAAATATAAGGTAAAAACATACAATCCCAATGATGTTCTGAATCATGTCCATAATGATTTCCTTGAAATATGGGCAGAATACGGCCTTTTTTCCCTGCTTGCATACATTGGAATACTTTCGGCTTTTTTCCATGAATGGGCAAAGGGATTTAAAAAAGCATACAAACCGGATCATCAACTGGGATTTGTCCTTATATTCTGTTCTCTGACAGGATATTTGTTTTACAGTCTGCTGACTGTGGCAGGCAGATATATGTCGTCTGTTTTCTACTTCTGGCTGATCATGGGGATCGGATACCTTTATATAAGGGATGCTCAGAATGAATTTGTTTCAGTTCCCAACAGGCTTAAACAGAATAAAAGGATTGCCGGTATTGTAACTGTATTTTTTTTATTGATTTTTGGGGTCGGTTGCAAAAAAATACTTGCAAACTATATTTCAGATGTGTATATGAGCAGAGGATATAATCTTGCTTCCCGGGGAAACTATGATGAAAGTCTGAAATATCTTGACAGTGCTGTCAGATTGCAGACAAAGGCAGTTGAGGCTTATTACCAGAGGGGGTTTGTTTATTTCAGTAAAAATCGGATTGATGAGGCCATCGGGGATTACAGCAAAGTAAATGAAATGGCTCCGAATTATGTGAATGTGAATTTTAATCTGGCATCATGTTTTTACAAAAAAAGGGACTGGGAAAAGGCCATCCGGATGGCAGAGATTTCCCACAGACGCTTTCCGGATTATCTGCCCGGTATGATGCTGCTTGCTTATGCATATTATCAGGTGGGGCAGTATGAAAAAGCAGTGACATACTGTGATCAGGTTCTCAAAAGGTACAAAGGCCATAAGGCGGCTTTAACTTTAAGGAAAAAATTAAAAAAATTTTAAACAGAAAAAGGAGGAAAACTATGGTAAAA
>JAOZLU010000648.1 GCA_029934695.1 Desulfobacterales bacterium
CAGAATTTCCAGCAGGCAACATCAGAAGGTGTCATGTTCT
This sequence comes from Desulfobacterales bacterium, assembly GCA_029934695.1. Taxonomy (GTDB): domain Bacteria; phylum Desulfobacterota; class Desulfobacteria; order Desulfobacterales; family 4be13; genus JAOZLU01. Next base: position 41 of record JAOZLU010000648.1, read on the forward strand.
TCTTTTGGACATTCTCCGAGCTTTGTCTGAACTGCCTCAAATATGCAAAAAGCGGAGGCGCATTTAATGTGTCCTTTAATGAGGATGCGAAAAATCATTGCATGCGCTTTGAAAATGAGATACCTGGGAGAACAGTGTTCGCCGGATTTATCAATCCCGCGGGAGCAGGTGTGGGGCCGCTGTCCGAAACGAAGATCATACTTTAAATAGCATAAACGGATCAGGATTTCAACAACTTCCTGAAAAAAAACTGGTTTTTTTCTTTGCATAGTATTCGGAGCAATTATTCCGAAACAGGGGAGGTATGAAATGGAAACGGGCGGGTTTTAGGTTTTAGGTTGCGGAAACCGGCGGAGGATGAAGAGGCGCAGATTTCATCATTTACCATTCATAATTCATAATTCATAATTCATCCTTCAATAAATGGTTTGGCGACAAAGTATATGCCGAAAATTCCGATGACGACACCGGCGGATCGCCGGAACCACAGCCCTCCCTGCTGAATTTTTCCGTTTTCCAAAATTCGCTTTACGACAGCTGCTGAACTCCCTGCCACGGCAATGGGCAGACAATGGCCGATGCCAAAGAGCGTGATAAAAAGAATGCCGGTGACGATTTTCTGCTGAAGCGTGATAAGGGCAAGGATGGGGGCAATGAACCCGAAGGTGCAGGAGCCGGAAAGGAGCCCGTAAGCAAGTCCCAAAGTAAAGGCGCCTGGCAATCCTTTCAGTCTGAGGCGGCTGATTGCACCGCCGGAAATGGAACATGCTTTCACGCCCAGCATATCCAAGGCAACCCATATTAATATTCCTCCGACCAGGATGGCCCAATACGGGCCTGCTTCTCCCATCATCCTTCCCAGCAGGGAGGTTATGATGCCCACAAAGGCAATGGTGAGAAAAAGTCCTATGGTAAACACTATGGCGTATCGGGCGGCCTGTCCGGTTTCAATCGTGTCATTCTGGCCAGCCACATAACTCACAATCAGAGGGATGGAAGCCAAATGGCAGGGGCTGAACAGCACACTGATCATTCCCCAGAGAAAACACCCCAACGCTGCCATAATACTTCCGCCTGTCATCCACATATTTACTGTCAAAAACAACTGATCGAGCATATCATTTCTCCTGATTACAGGACACGGATTTACATAGATTCCAAGAAAACTATTGTCCGGAGTGTCTGTTTTGCGAGCCATGTCCGGTCAGAACTTTAATTTTTTGAATTTCAGGGACTCGCAAAGCAAGCTTTGCACTCCGGGCTGATCTGTGTCCTGAAGCAGAAATTCCTATTTTACTGATTTGCTGGGAGGTTCCGTCTGTTTTTTATTTCCGGCAAACTTATTATTCACAAACTGCCCTTCCTCTTTTTTGCCATCAGGATAGATCATAACGCCCTGCCCGTGCATCTTATTCATCAGAAACTGACCCACATATATTCTCCCGTCAGGAAAAGCCATGGCCCCTTTTCCATACAGATAATTATAATCAACTTCTCCGACGTACTTCCTCCCGTCAGCGAATGTCAATGTTCCCTGTCCGTGAGGCATACTATTTTTAAATCCGCCTTCATACACACTGCCGTCAGCATTGGTCACTTTGCCTTGCCCACTTCTTTTGTCATTCTTGAACTCACCCACATATTTTGAGCCGCCAGGAAATTCAAATGTTCCCTGTCCATGCTTGAGGCCCCTCTGCACCTGACCCTCATATTTTCCGCTGTTGCCAAAGCTGTAGGCCCCTTTTTTCTCAATTTTTTTCCTCGGATAGACAAAAAGCCCCTGGCCGTGAGGCAGGCCGTTCTTGAATTCACCTTCATACTGCGTGCCGTCAGTTCTGGTCATCACTCCTTTTCCGTTTTCACAATTTCCTTCCAGACATTTATCTTCGGTCAGATGCAACCCGTATTTACTCCTGCAACCAGATGAACTTTTCTTGCAATCAGATGAACTTTTCCCGCAATCAGATGAACTTTTCCCGGAGTCAGACGAGCTTTTTCCACAGCCAAGTGAGCTTTTTCCAGACTCAGATGAACTTTTTCCGGTGTCAGATGAAGTGTTTCCAATATCAGGCGAACTGTTTCCACTATTTGGGGAGCCGCCGAATGTGCTCAAAGGGAAAAAACAAATTATGAATAATGATATCAATGCCAATCTCATCTTGCATATCCTTCTTAATTATTTGTAAATTTAAAAGAATGAAACATAATCCTGCTGAACTTGGACTCTTAAACGCAGAGAACAGAAAGGGACAGAGTCCTGTCTGTCTTCTCCGCAAAACTTCGCGTTGAAGCTTCAAAAAATCAGATCTGCTTTATTTTGGTTACACTCAATTTAAGTACCTGGCCATATATTTTCAGGTATTTGCATATGAGGAACCGCAGATGAACGCAGATAAACGCAGATGCCTGTCTGCCGCGGACTCATCCGCTGTCTGTGAAAGCTGTTTTCTCAGGAAAAAATCCCGGAAAACTTTTGGCCGGGTACTTATTTCACGCCCAGTTTTTCCAACATGCTTACAATACTTTTCTTGTCCATAAATCCCACATGTCGGGAGACTTCTTTGCCGCTCTTATCAAAAAATATCTGTGTTGGAATTGACTGAATACGGAATTTTTTAGCCTGATCCTTATTTTCCCATACATCAATAAATTGGATGGAAGCTCTGCCGGCATATTCCTTCTTCAGTTCTTTCAGAATCGGAGCCATCATTTTGCAGGGAATGCATTTATGAGCACCGAGGTCCACCATTGTCACCATACCTTTGGTCGGCACTTGGGGAACTGCATCCTTTGGATTTCCGAGAACATGACCTGAATAAACCCCTGAAAGGAAAAGACAGACCGTCAAAGCCATTATACACTTCTTCATTATATCTCCTTTTATGAATTATGAATTATGAAGGATGAAGTTCAATCCCAGTAATCCAGTTTGAAACTGCCCAGATATTCCCGCAGTTTTCCCCGATTCTCCTCTTTCAGCGGCGGACAGTCATCCGCCCCTTTTCCGCCTTCGACAGCCAGGGCCGAGAAAACCATGCAGGTCGGCTGACCGCATTCCCGGCAGTTGGTTTTCGGCAATAGTTTGAGAATTTCAATAAGCTTTGGTTTGGGCGTATTTTCAAAACAAGGTTCGATTTCGCTGCGATGCTCCCATGCGTCATTGATCTGGCTTTTAAGCCATGTGAGGATTTTATCTGCCTCGGCCTCATCTTTCAAGGCATTGATGGCGATTTTCCTGGCATGGACTGTAATCAGCCTTCCGTGTATCCGAAACGTCACCGAAGGCGGGTCTTTGACAAAATGGTCTCCCCCAAGTTCGGTATTGAGGTAGGGAAGCACCTCACTGACATCCTCATCAAGATGTGCAAAGCAATGGACAGACTCAAAACTCGGATTGCACTCTGCCCGGAAAATTTCTTTTCGATAGCCTTTAAGCAACATAGTTCCCTCCCTCATCGTTCACCATTCACCATTCACCATTCATCATTCACCATTCATCATTCACCAATCCATGCCTTGACATCGCTTTTTTTCGGAATTTTCCCCACGCTCTTCACTTCGCCGTCTATAACCACCGCCGGTGTCATAAACACGCCATACCCTGCGATTGCCTTAATATCAGTCACCTTTTCAATCTGAGCATCTGCGCCAGTTTCGGCAACCGTCTCTTTGATCACCTTTTCGGTTTGTTCACATTTGGGGCATCCCGGGCCTAATACTTTGATATCCACGTTTATCTCCTTTCATTGATCTTCATTGATCTTCATTGATCGTATATGATTGATCGTATATGATTGATCGTATATG
>JAOZLU010000649.1 GCA_029934695.1 Desulfobacterales bacterium
TCGGAAACCTCAGAGATCATCTCGGAGGCAGTGACAACAGATACCTCTATGCCGGGGAGCAGTATGATTCGGCTTCGGGGCTGTATTACCTGCGTGCGAGATATTATGACCCGGAGAGCGGGCGGTTTCTGACGCATGATCCGTATCCGGGCAGGCTGAATGAGCCGGTGACGCTGCACAGGTATCTTTACGGGAATGCGAATCCGGTGATGTACACAGATCCGAGCGGGAAATTCGCACTTACAGGGCTGCTCACGGGAATGAATCTTCTGACCCGGATAACACTGATTTACGGTCTGACAACGCAGCTTTATTCAAATATTTCTCACAATCTGTCCAAGGATAAGGTAATCAGATGGAAAGGAGAGCTGGTTCTCGGTATCCGGGCACCGACAAGGAGAATCGGCTGGGCACGAGGAGCTGTTTTTGTACATCTGGAAACTCGGGATGAAAGAAGTGAGAAAGTCACGGAAGGCGATTTTGCATTATTTCTTCCGTTAGGAATCGGCATTGGCGGAGTCAGCGCATCGTTTTCCGGCCTCACTGTCGTCAGTCCCGGATTATTCGGACCGGATCCGGATATGCTTCAGGGCCTTGCGCTCTATGCTGCCGCCTCCTTTACTGTGGGGCCTGATCTCAGACTCAACGGCCCTGGACCCGGCCCCGGAGTTGCGAAAGTGATCATGGGCATGGGAACAACGGAAGGTCCTCTCGGTTTTGCATTCGGTTACATCGGCGGGGTGGATAGCGGAGCAGAATTCATTGCAGGTGTTTCCATTCGTATAGACAAATAATCCCTGAAAATCTCAGGGATATGCCTTCGTCAGAACAGCATCGTCTGACAGGCTGTTTTATGAGACATTGTCGGAGACAAGGAATATTTCAAAAATAAAAATCAATTTCAGTAACTTATAATCGGAACATACAGTAAGATATTATTTCTGGCAATGTCTCATCTCTTAAGCTGTATAGACAAATCAGAGGAGCGGACAAATGATTTGGTGGTGGGTGATTATTACTTTTGCAGTTGCGTATCTCTATTTCATTCTGGGCGACATGCTGCTCAGATATGAGTATGAAAATCATCATTCCCAATGGATAAGGGACGGAAAGCCAGTCGGCTGGTTTTGGCGGCCGGAGGAGGGGAACATTTCCGTTCTGCTGAAGCTCGGTATTGAGAAACAGTCCCGCATATTGCATTCATGGACTTTTTCCACACCTGAATGGATAAGGAAGGACAGGTACGCAGCTTTTCTGCTGTGGGCGTTTCGTCTGGTATATGGATGTTTGCTTATTCTGGCAGCTTACCTGATGGGATATGCTGCAAAATATGGGGATAGAGGACGATTCCCGCCTTGAGATCGGCGGGAAATCGTGGAAAGTGGAGGAACTTCATTCCGGCAGGGTCGTGAAATACGCTTATGACGAACTCCACCGGCTGACGGCGGAGGAGATCACCGATCCTGTTCTCGGAAACGATATGATCTCATACAGTTATGATGCCTTCGGAAACAGGTTGACAAAAGGCGGCTCCGGTGATACTGTGACTTATTCGTACAGTGACAATGACGAGCTTGAGACGGAAAGCGGCCTGACTTACGGGTATGACGACAACGGGAATGCCGTGGGCAGGGACGGCGTCATTTTCGGGTACGATTATGAGAACAGGCTCGTCTCCGCCGGTTCTGCCAGTTATGCCTACGATGCCGACGGCATCCGGGTCAGTTCTGTGTCTGACGGTTCGGCGACGGATTATCTCGTTGACAAGAATCGCCAGTATGCCCAGGTTCTTGAAGAAAGAGATGATTCCGGTTCTGTGAGCTATGTGTACGGTGATGATCTGATCAGCCGGAAGCAGGGCGGAGAGACCCGTTATTACGTTTACGACGGGCATGGCTCCGTAAGGCAACTGACTGATGCTGACGGGGCGGTCACGGACAGCTACATTTATGACGCCTTCGGAAACCTCAGAGATCATCTCGGAGACAGCGATAACCGCTATCTCTATGCCGGGGAGCAGTACGATCCGGCTTCGGGGCTGTATTACCTGCGTGCAAGGTATTACGGTCCGGAGAGCGGGCGGTTTATGACGCATGATCCGTATCCGGGGAATCCGGGTGAGCCGGTGACGCTGCACAGGTATCTTTACGGAAATGCGAATCCTGTGAGCTATGTTGATCCGAGCGGAGAATTTTCGATTGCGGAAATTTCAACAAACCTGTTTTTCAGATCAATAATAGGGGCAATAGCTTATTCAGAAGTGGGACACGCTATTGATTTTATTGCCAAAGAGAAACATCTTGGATGGAAAGGCGGTATGCTGGTTGTCACGCATGGAAACGGGTGGGGAGGAATAGGAGGAATAGTTATCAAGCTCACTTCAGAATATCAGAATGGGAAACGAGCTGAAGGATGGTATCTGTTGGCAATGGGGGGCTATACCGTGTCGCCTGAGTTTATGAAAAAAATTCCGGTAGATTTTCCAAGCATCACATGGTCTCAAGCAGTTATGGAAACCCCCGGAGTTTTCGGCCCCAAACCCTGGATTCTCGGAGGCCCCTGTTCATGGATATCCGGCACTGCATCTTGGGGAGGCGGTCCTTCCTACACGAGAATGTCTATGGGTATGGGTATCGGTAGTATAGATTGGACATACCCTGTCCCCGGCTGGGTTATCGGGAAGGACATCGGCTTTGATTTGATGGCAGGGGTTTCCATACCTCTATATATGAACACAACTGACTGAAAAATACTGAACAGTTTTCTTCTCAGATTTCAGGAAATCCTGAGTTTCCAGAAATCTGAGAAGAAAACTTAAAAATAGCAAAAGGAGATTTTATGAGGATTATCGGTATCACCTTATGCGTAATCGCATTTCTCCTCTTTTCAGCAAGATTTGATGCTATTGGACATCTCCTTATAATGACAGGGGGCCTTTTAATAATACTTAGTTCCGATCCTCCTAAATTATGAAACGATAAGCCGGAAACAGGGCGGGGAAGTCCGTTACTATTTTTATGACGGGCACGGCTCTGTGAGACAACTTACGGATGCATCCGGAGCGGTGACGGACAGCTATATCTATATGATGCATTCGGGAATCTGAAGGATCATCTCGGAGACAGTGACAACAGATATCTGTATGCCGGGGAGCAGTATGACCCGGATGCGGGGCTGTACTATCTGCGGGCGAGATATTATGATCCTGAGAGCGGGCGTTTCATGACGCATGATCCTTATCGGGGGAATCCGGATGATCCGGTCACGTTGCACAGGTATCTTTACGGGAATGCGAATCCGGTGATGTACATTGATCCGAGCGGAGAATTTTCGATTGCAGGCGCTGCACAGACAATGGCGACTCTGATGCTGATAACACAGCTTTACAACAATGTTTCTCACAATATATCTAATCTGAAACCAGTTGTGTGGGACGGTCAGTTATATGTATTGCAATATTCCGGCGGAGGAAAATCATGGTTCCGCGGATACGGCCCCCAGATCGGAGCCAGTTTTCTCGTTGTCCATCTTTCAACAGATGCCTACGGAGGGGCTTCGGGCACATATCTGATATTCACTGTGGGATTAACTGTGGACAACGGAGGACCCGACTGGTCGCTAAATAAGCTTCAGGTTGAAACTCCGGGAATATTCAAAGCCAACCGGGAGCTTCTTCAGGGGCCTGTCAATTTCGGGTCATTGGCAGTCTGTTATAAACCAGGGTGGCTATCTCCATCCCCTCCGGGCATTGTCGGTGCCGGTGCCACATATCTGATCATGGGAATGGGCAGAGTTACCAGGATAGGATTCAGTCCGATATGGGGAGACGAT
>JAOZLU010000650.1 GCA_029934695.1 Desulfobacterales bacterium
ATTCCGCGGTGCTGACGCGAAGCTGCTCTTTGATGCGGGGGGTGAGCAGATCATCGCAGAGCATCCGGCCCACCGCCCGGAGATTTTCCGTAGCATCCCGATCCTCATCCCCTTTTCGCTGCTTCCTGTTCAGGGTTTCCACCATTCTGTGACAGTGCTTCTCAATCTCCGCCTTATGCGCGGGGACTTCCTCATACGTCCTCAGAGTGCGATTCGGGATGTGAATCCCCACTTTCAGCACAGTTTTGTCCATATTTGCTTCAAGCAGCAGGGTCTCTTTCATGCAGTCCCTTTTCATTGATCTCAAAAAAGCAGTCTCCTCTTTCATGGCCGTTTTGCTCCATAATCAGTTGATAGGTGTCCAACGGGATATCGTCGAAGCGTGCCGCATCCCTTCTCAGATTCCGGGCAAAGACCTTGCCCCTGTCTCCTATGAGCATCAGGCTGACATTCTCCGGGATGTCCCAGTTTTTGCGTAGCGTCACTTTTATCGCGACTTTGTCATCGTCTGACTCTTCGAGGTGAATTCTTATATGGAGATCGGCGATTTCCAGACTCAGGTGACTATCTGCTGCTGATGCTGTCTCGGATCGCACAAGCGCAGGCTGCGGAACGCTGAACAGCGTCTCTGCCCATTCTGTGATTCGTCCCACAGATTTCATGATCTGGCCGAAAAGCGGTTTCTTTGCATGAGAATTGTCCGCTTCAGCTCTCATGCTTGCTTGCATCCCCGGATTGTTCGCTGAAACCGACGGGATGTTCAGTTTTTTCAAAGCAGATTGCGTCACCTCATCCGAGGCCGGCTCCCATTTTTCCAGGTACGGATTCCCCATAAGCCCGCTCGCACTCGCAAACTGCTCCAGACATTCGGAGCATGAGGAAATATGTCTCATCATCCAAATTTTCTCATTATCAGAAAGACTTCCCCCGAAATACCCGGCAAGCATGTCCAAATCTATACATTGTGCCATCATAAATATCCTCCTGTTATACAAATCCCTTAAACTTGAGCTTGAACTCTAAATTCAAGTTTCAATCTTCCCGACCATCTTCCGTAACCTCTGTCTGGCTCTGGATATGATGGTGGCAGTGGTTCCGTAAGGCTTCCTGATGGATGCCGCGATCTCTTTCAGACATCGGCATTCCAGGAAATATTGCCTGATCACCTCTTTATCCCTCGGTGAAAGTTTCTCCATCGCGTCCAAGGTCAACCTCAGGCTTTCTCTTGCCTCAAGCCTGTCTGCCTCATCGTGTTTCAGCATGCCCTCTATATCTTCCACCTGAACTTGGAAATTCCGCTTTCCTATATCCATCAGACCCTTTTTCTTGATTTCGTTCAGAGTGGTCTGATTGGCAATCAATGTGATCCAGCTGGAGAGGCTGAGTCCTTTTTTCTCATCATACTGCCTCAGTCTGCGGCAGTCGTTTTTGAAGAGCTGGAGAAACACTTCTGTGCGAAGCTCCTCCACATCTTCATTTGTGAAGGACACTTCATGGAAGATCAATATCTGCCGGACCGCAGAGAACACCAGATACCAGTATTCCTGAACCAGCCGTTCCACACTTCCATCGCGTCTGAATGCCTTCAGAATCTGTTCATCTCTTTCCTGTCTGTCTCTCATATGAATCGCCCGTTGTTTACGTTTCAAACCCCAAGTTTGCGTTTCCAGTTTCCAGTTTCCAGTTTCAAATTTCCATTTTCACCGCGTAATGACCCTGTCCCCTGTTCTGAGCAATTTTCCATCGCCTATTATGACAATATCATCATTTCCCATCAGCGCGTCAACAAGAATTTTCGTGTCTGCTCCGAGGGATTTGCCTGTGACGGGGTTATATCGCTGATTTTCTTCACGATATATGATCATGGGCCATCCTTTGGTTATTTTATCCATATTAAAATCAGCTTTAAGCCGTGTTTTGCTGATATTTAAAATCATGCCGCGGGTCAGGGGAAAGGCTCTGTGGAATTTTTCGGAAAGTCTTTCTGCCATGGCCTTTAATTCGGTCCGATCCTCGGATTCGCCATAGACATCCTTCACCGCTATGATCTCGGATGTCCGGATGTCAATCAGGCGCGCTATCACCTCGATCCCCTTTCCGTCTTTGTATGTGTCTGCCAGAAACAGGGAATGAAATTTTCGGGATATTATGCTGAGATTCCGGGGAATCTGATATTCCTGAAAAATCCGCTTCAATTCCTTCTGCGTCATCACCTGAAAGCGGTTCCTGATGCTGAAACGCTCTGAGAGAAAGAACTGAAACCATGCCCGGGTTTTTGGCTTCATGAACGGATATCCGCGCCAGCATATGGGGAGCTTTGAAAAAAGACCTCCCAAAAAACTGATATGCTGCTCCCATTCGTCGGTGTCATCAAAAGGACACATTTTAAAGGTGTAACGATTCTCCGGATCCAAAGCCTCGGGAATTTTTCGGATGATGAGAAAGACTTTGCGCTCTGTGTTGCCGGACACATCTCTGACCATGACGGTGATCCGGTTCTCCCCCGGATTCAGGCTCACGGATTGATTGAATGAAGCGTGAAACGTGGGACGTAAGGCTTGAGGCTTGAAACTTGGCATCTGAAAAATGAATTGTGAAACCCGATCTTCCCGGCTGCTCCTCTCCATGCTCAGTTCTTCAAGATGATGCTGCGAGATCACCTCTCCTTCGATGTCAACGCTTTTTTTGAAAACGGTCTCCTGGCCGGGCCATCCTTTTATGAGGATATCAGGCCCGTCATCACGACTGGGAATGGAATGTCTGTAAATATCTGTCACATTCTGTGCAAACAGTGCCTGCGAAGATCGGTTTCTCGTTATCGGATACGCTATGATATCCGCACGGGTTTCATTCCCGAGCGCATCTGTGGCCCAGAGCACCGCTTTCATATCCGGGTTCAGGGATATGACAAAGGAGCCGTCCGCGCCCATTGGAATGTCTGTACGCTTCCCGCCGGCATCCATGACAAGGGAACGGAGACCTGCTTCATCATAAACACGGCCTTGTATCTGACTGGCCCGGGCCTCCTGCGTGAAGATCATCGGGCCTGAGCGGTCCACACGGATAATCAGCCGCTCTTCCCGCTCACCGCCCAGAAGATTGCGGAGAAAGACACGGATTTCATGCCTGCCCGGAGGCATAAGCAGTTCCTCCCTGAATTCCACGCGTTGTTCTGAGCCTTCTGTGAAAATTCGTATGCCGTCCAGAATGATCTCGGAAACATATCGTTTGTCAGTTGCCCATCCTGAGATGATGACCGGATCGTCCCGGGTCCATCTCTCATCTGATCCATCTGTCTTGGCTTGGGGATGTATTATCCTGAGATCAGGTCTGCCCGGCTCCAGTATTTCTTCCTCCATGATGCGCGTGCGCACCTTGTCCAAGTAGAATCTGGCCTTGTCAGACGGTTCCTTGCGAATGGACAGGGCCAGTTCGGATTCGGCTTCCTGATAATTGCCTGTGAAATAATGGGCAATCCCTCTTTCCCGATGGGGGAAATAGTCCATGAAGTGCATTCCGTAGGTATTTGCCCATCGCTTTTCACCGGGCCGCCGTTTTAATGCTTCATCCAGATCTGAAATCGCCGCGTCATAACATTCCCCTTCCATGCAGGAGATCGCACGTTTGTAATAATCATGCCACCGGCCCGTAAATCTTCCTCTGGTCCTGCAATAGGTCTTTTCCTCTTCCTCACAAACCGGCCCGGGAAGCACAGCGCAGGCATGAAGCCAGATTAGTGCCGGCAAGATAAAGACATACAATATAATTTTTCTCATATCCCTCCTTTCTTAAATCCCTGCTCTGGTCACGGAGCATAAGGAAAAACCGATT
>JAOZLU010000651.1 GCA_029934695.1 Desulfobacterales bacterium
AGAGAAAATGATAGGCTGATTTTCAACTTTCCTTTTTTTCACTTTCAACTTTTCAACTTTCCTTTTTTTCACTTTCAACTTTTCAACTTTCAATTTTTCACCTTCAACCAATAAAAATGGTGGAAAAAGACTTTACGAATCGTGTTCAATTTTGTAGTATGGAGCATGATTTTTCTGGAGCCATATCCGCATCAGGGGCATGCAGTTCATAACATGTTAGTATTAAAGCTTTTTTACCATACAAAAAAACATGCCTTGCAAAATGTCTGTCATTGACTATCTTGAAGCAGATAGGGAAACAAAATGGAGTTGATAAGTATAACCAATGGCGGATTTTCAGCGGTGCAAGTATTCCCTGTTGAAAGGTGTGATCAAAATGAATCATTTTTACAATCACACCCTCCCCTTCCATAAAGAAAAAGATGGAAACCGAACGGTTACATTCCTGTAACCCATCTTTGCCAGTTGTAAATATTGGCAATCATATCAACTGGTGCAAAGTATCTGATTTGCATATAAAATGCTTTAAAACAGCATGTTATATGATTTACGTCTGAGAATCCCAGACGTAACACCAATTATTTTTTTTATTTACCAGCAGGTTAAACCTGGGCTGATGAAAATGTCACAAACAGAGTTGCCAATTGTGATCCCGTTTTTGTTCCGCCTATTTTTTTAACTTAAAAATCAGTCTGTTATAAAATGACCGGAACAAAAGCGGGATCAGCTTTCTGAGAGCATCAACAACAGATTCATCACCCCAGGTTAAACCCATAGAATTCAGCCTGAGATATGGTGCGCCTGTAACTTTTTGATATTATAAATATTTTCCTCGAAGTGGTGAAGAAGGACTGTAATCGGAATCTTTGTGCAGGAAAAATTTGAGAAAACCGGAAAAATTCGGAGTTAATAAGAAGAGTTTTACGGTAAAACAAGGGGAGAATATTAAAGATGAATGGGGAAGAATTATTAAAAATCATCCGCAGGGCAGAAAAACAGGAAGCAGCCCAGCTTGATTTGTCTGAATACAAAATCACGCAACTGCCTCCGGAAATCGGCCGGCTGACCTCATTGCAGGTACTGATACTCAGAGGACTGGGGGAACTGCCTCCGGAAATCGGCCGACTCAGAAATCTTACCCGGCTGTATTTAAGCTCCAATGAACTGGATACACTGCCCCCGGCAATCTTTGATCTCAGAAATCTTGACCGGCTCCATCTGAGTTCCAATCACCTGACTGAACTGCCCCCGGAAATTGCCCGTCTGAAAAATCTCAGCATTCTGGATTTGAATTCCAATGAACTGACCGAACTGCCCAGAGAAATCTCTGAGCTTAAAAATCTCAGCGTTCTTTATTTAAGCTCCAATCAGCTGAACGAGCTGCCGCGGGAAATATCCAAGCTTAAAAATCTTACCATTCTGGATGTCAGCTCCAATCAGCTCAGGGAACTGCCGCGGGAAATATCCAAACTCAGGAATCTCACCCGGCTTTATCTGAATTCCAACCAGTTGAGCACTCTGCCCAAAGAAATTGTTCATCTGAAAAATCTCAGCATTCTGGATTTGAATTCCAATCATCTGAGTGCGTTGTCTGACGAAATTGTTCATCTTAAAGATCTCAGCATTCTGGATTTGAATTCAAATCACCTGCACACACTGCCCAGGGAAATTGCCCAGCTCAGGAATCTCACTGAGCTTAATTTAAGCTCCAACCAACTGAGTGTGCTGCCTCCGGAAATTGCCCAGCTCAGAAATCTCACGCGGCTTTATCTGAGTTTCAATCATCTGTCTGAACTGCCCGGGGAAATTTCCCGGCTCAGGAATCTCACCCGGCTTGACCTGACATCCAATCAGCTGGAAGAACTGCCCCCGAAAATAGGGGAACTCAGAAATCTTACGGTACTTTATCTGGATTCCAATGAACTGACCAAACTGCCCAAAGAAATTACACACCTGAAAAATCTGATTCATCTTGATTTAAGCAGAAATCCCCTGATTTTTCCGCCTGTGGAAATTGCCAGCCAGGGGTTGTCCGCCATCACAGACTATCTGAAAAACTCGGACAAAGGCGGACAGACCCTTTATGAAGGCAAACTCCTCGTGGTCGGTCAGGGAGGCGTGGGCAAAACCTGCCTGATCAACCGTCTGACAGAGGATGAATATTCAGAAAGGGAGGCCACCACCGAAGGGATTGATATTCGGTCCTGGAAAGTGAATGCACCGACTGGAACCAAAACCGAAATGACCCTGAATGTCTGGGATTTCGGGGGGCAGGAGATATATCACGCGACCCATCAGTTTTTTCTGACCCAGCGGTCCCTTTATATCATAGTATGGGATGCGCGCCAGGAAGAAGAATACGCGCGCATTGATTACTGGCTCAATACCATCGAAACTTTTGCCGAAGACAGCCCGGTTCTGATTGTGATGAACAAGGCTGATGAACGGAACAAAGATCTGAATATTAAGGATATGAAACAGCGCTGCCCCCAGATTATCACATCTCGTAAAGTCAGTGCCAAGGAGGGGACAGGTATTGAGGCATTGCGGAAATTTATCGGAAAATACGCCTGGAAACTGCCTCTGATGGGGACTTTCTGGCCTTCTTCCTGGCTTGCTGTTCGCAAGGCTCTGAAAGCAACCCCGAGATATCATGTGCCACACAAAAATTACCTGCAGGTCTGCAAAAAAGTTGATATTGAAGAAAAAGAGGCCGGAACCCTGAGCCGCTATCTCCATGATCTGGGAATTATCCTTCATTTTCAGGATGACGCTCTGTTGAAAGATACGATCATCCTCAAACCGGAATGGGGAACGGACGCTGTTTATAAAATATTGGATGCAAAAATTGTTCAGGAACGCAACGGCATCCTTTATAATAAAGATCTGCCGAAAATATGGACCAACCGGACCTTATACCCCCGGGACAGATATGCGACCATTCTGCGCCTGATGACAAATTTTGAGCTGGCGTTCCCTTTTGGAAAAGGGGATCGCCATATTGTCGCCGAGTTTCTGTCCCTGAAAGAATCTGAATTTGACTGGAACCCCACCGATTATCTTCAGTTTGAGTATCATTATGATTTTCTGCCTGCCGGCGTGATCACCCGTCTGATTGTTCGGATGCATGAATTTTTGGTTGATCGTGACGGGGAAAAACTCTGCTGGCGGGAGGGGGCCTATTTTGAAAATGATGAGGCCCTGGCTGTGGTCAGAATCAATCCGTATTCCAAAACCGTGAAGATTAAGATTGACGGCGATAAGAACCGGGAATTTCTGGAGGTCATCCGGTCTCATTTTAACGCCATCCACAAAAGCATCAAAAAAATTCGGTTTAAGGAAAAAGCTCCCTGCTTCTGCACACCTGACTGCGACCATCGTTTTGATTACAAGTTCCTGTTAAAATGTGAGGAAAAGGGAATAAAAAAAGTGCTTTGTGAGAAGAGTGCGGACTACATAAACGTAAAAAAGTTGTTGGACTGCATAGAAAAGCCGGAAGTTCGCTGGGAAATGAAAAAAGAGAAGACAGATGACAGATATAATATCCCCTATATAGACCCGAATCTGTTCAATTCCCCAAACCAGAGATCCCGAACTGGTGTCAGAATTTTTACGTTCACATTGGCGGCCCTGGCAATCATTTTCGGCGCGTTTTTTATATGGACGGACACTTGGGATATTGGGAAATTTTTAAAAGATCTGTTTTCCAAAGTTTCAGGTTTCAGGTTTTAAGTTTTGAGTTTTGGATTTTAAGCATCAAACATCAAGCATCAAACATCAAGCATCAAGCATCAAACATCAAACATCAAACATCAAGCATCAAACATCAA
>JAOZLU010000652.1 GCA_029934695.1 Desulfobacterales bacterium
CCGTCCGGCTGAATTTTCATCTTTTCACTGATCACTGATCCCTGATATTTTATCCAGATTTGACTGTATTTTCTGCCGCTTTTCAACAAGGAAATCATGCTTTCCCCTTGCCTTCTGAACCACCTCTTCAGGGGCTTTGGCAAGGAAATCCTCGTTTGTCAGCTTCTTTGACGCGGCACTGAGTTCTTTTGTCAGTTTGGCGATTTCCTTTTCAAGACGCCCGATCTCTTTGGCAAAATCAATGATGCCTTCAAGAGGAACAAAAATTGAGGCATTATTCGCAATGGCTGTTGCCGATGCCTTTGGCTTTTCCCCGGGAACCTCCACGGAAAAGGATTTGAGCTTGGCAAGATTGACAATAATATCCTGATATTCCTGAATGGTTTTTCTTGTCCCTTCCTCCTGAGACTGTACCACAGCATCAAGGGACAAAGACGGCGAAATATTCATTTCACCCCTTACATTTCTGATTCCGGTGATGATCTCAATAATCAGATTCATTTCCGATTCGGCTTCAGGATCATGTGTCATAATTTCAGCATCCGAGGCATCTGACGGGAATACAGCTTTCATGACAGAACCTTCTGTTCCCGGAAGCTTATGCCAGATTTCCTCTGTGACAAAGGGCATAAACGGATGAATCAGCACCAGTGTGTCCCGCAGCACTCGCCACAATACCCGCTGGGCGGCCTCCTGCCGGTCCTGGCCCTCATTCCCGTACAATGCGGGTTTGACCGCTTCCAGATACCAGTCACAGAACTCATGCCACACAAACTGATAGATCGCTCCGGCCGCATCATTGAACCTGTAGGTGTCAATACCTTCGGCAACAGATTCCGTCATACGGCCGAACTTGGACAGAATCCATCTGTCAGGAAGCGAATGGGTTTTGGAACTTGAAAACGTAAACTCGAAACTCGGGTCAGGCATGTTCATCAGGGTAAAGCGGGCCGCATTCCAGAGTTTGTTTACAAAATTCCTGTATCCTTCCACCCGTTTTTCAGACATCCTGACATCCCGGCCCTGGGCGGCAAACGCAGCGAGAGTGAAACGGAACGCATCTGTTCCATATGTTTCAATGATTGTCAGAGGATCAATCACATTTCCGGTGGATTTGCTCATTTTTTTGCCGTCTTCGTCACGCACCAGAGCGTGAACATAAACATCTTTAAACGGTACCTCCCCCATGAAATGGATGCCCATCATCATCATGCGGGCCACCCAGAAAAACAGGATGTCAAACCCTGTGACAAGGGCGGATGTGGGATAAAATGTTTTCAGAAGCGGTGTTTCATCAGGCCATCCCATAGTGGAAAAAGGCCACAGGGCCGAACTGAACCAGGTGTCCAGAACATCTGTCTCCTGCACAAGTTTCTTTCCTTTGCAATCCGGACATGTTTCAGGCGTGTCCATGGAAACAATCACCTTCTCACATTCCTGGCAGGTCCATGCCGGTATCTGGTGTCCCCACCATATCTGACGGGAAATACACCAGTCCCGAATATTGTTCAGCCAGTCAAAATACGTTTTCGTCCAGATGTCAGGGATAATTCTGGTATCACCGTTCCTGACCGCTTCAATTGCCTTTTCCGCAAGCGGTTTGGTGCTGACAAACCACTGTTTTGACAGGTTCGGTTCGATAACAGTTCTGCATCGGTAACAGTGCCCCACACTGTGCCTGTGTGGTTTTATGTTTTCAAGCAGTCCTTCTTCTCTGAGGGCTTCCACCACAGCTTCCCGACATTTGAAGCGATCAAGCCCTTTGAATTTTCCGGCTTCGGAGGTCATCATCCCGTCATCCCCTATCACCTTGACAGATGGCAGATTATGCCGTTTTCCGATTTCAAAGTCATTGGGGTCATGCGCCGGTGTCACCTTCAGTCCTCCTGTTCCGAAAGAGATGTCAACATATTTGTCCCTGATGATGGGGATACGCTTGTTCATAAGGGGAAGGATCACCTCCGCTTCGAGGTTTTTGTATCGCTCATCCTCCGGATTGACAGCCACCGCGGTGTCTCCAAGCATGGTTTCAGGCCGGGTCGTCACAACAGTGATTCCGCCGGATCCGTCTGCAAAGGGATAGCGGATATGATACAGATGACCGTCAATGTCTTCATGTTCCACTTCAAGGTCTGCAAGGGCCGTGTGACAGCGATGACACCAGTTGATGATGTAATTGCCCCGATAGATGAGTCCTTCATTATACAGTTGCACAAAGACTTTGCGCACTGCCCGTGACAATCCCTCATCCATGGTAAACCGTTCCCGATCCCAGTCACACGAAGCTCCGAGGCTTTTGAGCTGATGAATGATTTTTCCACCGTATGCTTTCCGCCATTCCCAGACGGTTTCAATGAACTTCTCTCTGCCTATATGATGACGGTCTGTGCCTTCTTCTGCAAGTTTTCTCTCCACAACATTCTGAGTGGCAATTCCTGCATGGTCCGTTCCGGGCATCCAAAGGACATTGTCACCCCGCAGTCTTCTGTAGCGGCAGAGGATGTCCTGCAGTGTGTTATTCAGTGCGTGTCCCATGTGGAGTACGCCTGTTACATTCGGGGGCGGAATCACGATTGAATAGCCTGCCTGCGAACTTTTCTCTTTTGCCGCAAACAGCCCTTCTTTTTCCCAGAAATCATACCAATGTTTTTCCACATTATGGGGTTCATAACCCTTGTCAAGCAAACTGCTGCTCATAATAAACCTTTCAAAAAATAATGATGAATTAGTGAATTTCAATTCATAATTCATCATTCATAATTAATCTGCATCATCGTCCATTAAATCTTCAAACAAGACATCTTTTAAGCGATCCATTTCTTTTGCAACCGCCATCTCAATTACTTCGACAAGTTTGGTCTCGATCTTTTCAGAAAATGCCTTTTCAGAAAATACCTTCTTTATAACCTGTTCTAAAACTGACTCCAACTGTTCAGGAGAGAGAAAGTCTCTCTGCGAAACGGCAGCCTCTTCTTCCGAATCATATTCGCCTCTTCCAGTGACGGTTTTTGAAGGCATAAGAGCTGGCCGAGGCTTTTTGGGGACATCGTTCCTTTCCATATCAGTTTCAAATAAATTCTCTGAAGGGTCTGTTTTCCGAGAGAAATCCATTTCCAGAAGGTCAATCATATCTTTCCCTTGCTGATAGTCATCCGATACTTCATCAAAATAACCATTCCCCCCGTCACCCGGGATTTGAGGGATTTCATTCTCCAAGCCTTCAGCGTCTCCGGTTCCTGATATTTTTTCACCATCTTCCGACAGAACTGAGGCTTTGTCAACCAAGTCTAAAAGTTTTTTTAACGCCGCGGGAGATTCATCATATTCTTCTTCAAATATTTCTATTTCTTCCACGCTTTCCGGTTCAGGTGAAGTATCTGTAAAAGCGGCAGGTTTTCCAATACCTGCGGAAACTTCATCCTCCCCAGGTTCCTCTGCTTCATCCCCGGTTTCCGGGCCGATTGAAATTTTATCAACCAGATCAATAACATCTTCAATATCTATATCTGACGGAGATTCATCCTTTTGCAAGTCTGATTCTGCCACGGCGGGTGTTTTATCCACCAGATCAATGATGTCTTCAAGGTCTATGGGAATTTCATCTGCCTCGGACAGCTTTACCTCATCCTCGGCTTCTGAGTCATCTGACGATATGGCTATCAGATCAATAACCTCATCAAGGTCTATGGGAGATTCGTCAGATTCACTCCCATGCATGTCAGCAGCGATTTCTTCCATGACTGTGGATTTGTCGGCCAGATCAATGATCTCATCAAGGTCTATTGTTTCAATAATCTCATCATCCTCCTCGTGAGGTTCTCCCACAGC
>JAOZLU010001155.1 GCA_029934695.1 Desulfobacterales bacterium
TCTCATTCTGCGATGTGTGTTCGGATGAGGTGCTGGAAATCATGGGGATTGAGGGAGATTTGGAGGAGGAGGCTGTGGGATGGGCAGGGCCTCCGATTATATGGATATCTGATTTCTGGGAACCCCAATGGGCTGGTGAGCTTGTAACTGCTTCGGATATTCCTGAACAGGAACATTCCTTTGTGATGGATCATGGTGAAATAGAAATCGCTTGTTATTGGAAATCCCAATATGAAAATATGCCAGCTTACATCTGTGTGTCGTGGAAAGTCGATATTATCATGTATGCAGAATTATGGGCCCGGTTTGTAAACCCTGAGACTCAAGATATATATTCGGAATTTTGCTTGGGAACGACCTTGGTGGGAGAGATGTCTTTTTATAGTGATGAACTTGGTTTTGATCCTTCAAATCAAAGATGGGCGATAGCGATCACCCTCTGTGAGACAAAGACATGATTCATTTTATATGTCCTAATGTAGATGAAAAATCGAAACAATTTTTAGGTTTCTGTAGATATGTGGCTTTACCATTAGGAAAACCGCCGGGGTCAGATTATAAAATCGCTTCTACCGAGAAAGATAGTGTTCGTTTTGGAGAGACAGAGGAGGCTGCTTCAGTATTAGCACCGGATTCCGCAGAAACAGATCAAATAATATACGAAAAAAAGGATGGATATAAGTATAAAGGAGATTCGCTTGACCTTGCATACCTGCTCGCACTTATAAGCCGCTCAAGAAAACTCAGAATAAAAACGAGTGGAGATATTTGGAGTACAGGAAAGATTAATTTCAAAGGAAATCCTCCTATTTTAGAAATAGTCGATCCCGCGGGCTTTGAAATTAAATTGGATGCATTTTTATCTGAAAAAACAATAGAAAAGCTGTTTATCGTTCCGGCAACAAATATCCGCCAGAAGCACCAAGATAAGTTTGAAGAAAAAGATGTCAAATCTTTAACGCTTAACCAGTTTGAATTTTCTTCTGCTGAAAGAAAAACAATTTTAAAGGTTCAGAGTCGCGAGCTTGATCTACTGTCAAAAAAATTTTTCAAACCAAAGCTTTTCCCTCCCCTTCCGTCCCTTCCCGACCCAAGAACAATATTATTGGTGATATTTGCCATATC
>JAOZLU010000653.1 GCA_029934695.1 Desulfobacterales bacterium
GGTCCGGTATGCCTCAGCAACTTCATGACTTTGATCTTCAATAAGGTCTCGCCAGTTGCCGGAAGCCCATCTGTTTCTATCTTTGTCAAGATGCATCAGGCGATTGTACAGATATCGCTGTGAGTCGAAAAACTTTCCTTCAGACACTCCCTGAACATCAAGTATATTATCGGTATTTTCAGACAGCCAAATCTTCCAGTCTTTTCGTTGCTGTTTCCGTTTTTCCTCTCTTTGCTTTTGACATCGCTTGGAATTTCTTTCTTGTCTTCGCCACTTTTTCTGTTCCTCAGATTGAGGTGGAGGTTTAAGGTAATTTTTTAAGGCACCTTCAAGTTCGGGGATGCCTGACACTGTTTCCTTCAATGCTTCCCGGCTTTTTCGGTTACGTCCATCCCTTACATAACTGTCATACGCTAGTGATAATGCAATCCGCTTATCTCTCATCTTGGATTGGGTTGCAATCCAGTTCAAAGTTGTCTCAAATCCAATAAGCTCAGGACGGCAGTAATGACCGAAAGTAGATATCTGCCATACCTCTGTAACTTCGTTATCTCGATCAGCTCTTGTGCGAGCAACATCATGCCAGAATAGCCGCTCATTGAGTTCACACCACTGTGGTACAATTTCAGCAAGGGGCTGGTCTGAATCGTTCCTACCATGGTATTTTCGATAAGTGCCACATTGAGACAAAATGCCTAAGGCTATTGGATTTAGCATGGTTGTGGATCGGTTGTTGATGAGCCGTTCACAGCCCTTCATTACAATGGCTATCAACCAAGCATGCTGTTGGGAAACATCGCAGAAGATACGTTCAATGTGTGGTTCTTTCACCAGCAATACCGACAACTTTTCAATAAAAACCTCCAGATCAGGTAATGGTGCTTTTTCGGTCAAGCGTTCCAGCGTGTCATCAAGGCCTTCAGTTTTAAATTCTCCGGGATTAGGGAGCCGATCAAGGAGAACCAATAAACTTGAAACTGAGAGTTCTTTGAACCCAAAAGATTCAGCAACGGCATTAATAATTGAGTAGTCAATTTCATCGGCGTTATTAACGAAATGCTCCACCACTTGTTGCTTATACAGATCTGTTCCAGTACCTTCAATTGCTCGTATGGCATAAATTCTTGTATAGTTGTCGTAGGTATCGTCCTTGACAAATGACATAGCCTGTCCAGCGCATGAGCCAAGCTTCCCTTGCCATACCATCCGCAAAAGCAGCTTTCTTATCTCGGAATTTTCATTATATTCATTAATTAGGTCGCTTACAGTTTGCTCAATATCCGAATTTGAAAACCGCTCGACAGCAGCCATATCAAATGAGTAATGGTAGTGTTTAGAGTCAGCCATTTCTCGACATAAGGTTTTGAGTATTTCAGATCGCACAGATGCTGGGAATTGTGACGGATCTCCGCCTTCAAGAAGCACTTCTGGAGCAATTCTTAGGGCCTTTTGTCGAAAATGATCGTCAAAAATCGCCACTCAGGGCAAGATTGGACGGAGTGTGGGCGTAAGGACGTCCATTTCATATTGCACACGAAAGAACAGGTTCTCCACTTGTCGTCGTGAACTGCTGTTGAGCAATTGCAAAAACCATTGAGCCGCTAAATATTCTCTGACAGAACGATGATGAAATCGGACAGTTCCATAAACCGCTTCGTCAAAAATGGGACGTTCAAGCAATGCTTTGCATTCGCATAGTGTCCAGTCCGGTAATATTTCGGCGACGGGTATAGCATCGCGGACCTTTTCCCTCTCGGGAACAGCAATCCTTGAAAACTGAGTTAGCGTAGTAACTGCGGCAGTCAACTTGGCTCCGAAGAAAGCCTTTTTGTATGTAAGCGGTCTAAGCTCTGACCTAATCGGATCCGGCTCAACAAGCTTTTGTTTGATGCTATCTTTTATGAGTTCCAGTCTCGAACCGATTGTTCTATGCTCGTTCCAATAATTGATCAAATCAGTTAAATCTTGCGGTCTTGAAGCGAAAGGGTCGGCATCTGCACGGCGGATGGCCTCAAGCAACCTGCTCGTGTCTGCAACGCCTTTTGCAACAGAAAAGGTCTTGATCTGATCGTCGTTCAGTCGGGCTAATGAATAGATTTTTGGATATTTTTCATCATCCTTGACTTCAAGATCGGCATTTCCAGATTGTTCTATAATGCTGCCAGGACTCTGATCAGTTTCATTTTTCTCTGCCCTCTGTTTTTCAGGACGATAGGGCAAAAGTCGTTCCACCAATGAAAATTCCGTTTTTGGCTCCCAAGTGAGGCGACTGGTAATAATGATGTTTACTTGTTGTGCTTTATCTCCAAGTCGCAGTTTTAGTCTGAGAAGGCCTTTTTCAAAATCACCAGGATCTCGGAGTTTTGCCTCATCTACCGAATCTAAGAATAACCATGCCTTTTCAGTTGTCTTTATCCAGGCTTGGAATTCAGAAAACTCTCCGAAAGCACCACCCTCAAAAGCCATTTCAAAATCATCTTTCAAATATTCCAGCCGCAAAAAAAATGCTTGCTTCCTTTCGGTTCTCAGACGTTTAGTTGCGCCCTGGATTTCATAGGTTTTTCCAGTTCCTGCCTCTCCCAGTATGACGACTCTTGGTTCTTTAAGCAGATCATCCCAATGTATCCTTGAGGACAGACCGAATGCAAATTTTGTTTCAAAATCCTGGGCCTGTACAGTCTCAGCTTCCTTGGAAATAGGGTAAAAATCACGATTAAGTTCAATGAATTCGTCTGACATATATGGGGACCGTTAAATTAAAAGGTGCTTTATTGACATAGTATTACCAATTGTAAACTCATCCTTATGGCAGACCGAAGATTTCCGGTCAGTTGTCTCATATTTATGCAAATTGCCACAAACAAACATATTCTGTCAAGCCTTTTTGTATTTTTCTCGGTATTTTCTGAAAAAAACGGATTTTTCAGTACAGTGAGTTATTTGATGGTAACTTGATCTCAAATCTGATTCGAGATGTTTCATACGGCTGTAAAATTATGCGCCAAAAAGCAATATCTGCTTCGCTTTCAACGTAAACAAGTAAAATCCACATTTCGTTCAACTGGCAATGCGTAATCATTATAAACTCTGGACAGCAATTGTATCGGATCAATATTTTTATCTGTCTGGCTCATTTCCTTGAGCAAACGATTACGGGCAAAATTCAGTTCCTTGCGGAAAATAGCCGCACCAGTACGCTCTGCACTGACGATAAATGGTTTGGGGAAAAATTGTCCAAATATAATTTCATTTACAGTCTGCGCAACGATCTGATTGATTAAAGCAGCGGGAAGATGGACTTTTTCTTTGTCTATTATCAAAGAGACCATTAACTTTGTGCTGTTTTCTGTTTTTGAGAAAGAAAAAAGCTCTGTGTTCATTGTCTGTATTGTCTGTTCAAAAGCTGGCGTTTCGTGCAGGTTTATACGATCTGTAATCGCCTGGAATTCAGTATCTTTAAAATAATCCCCGGGTGAGGAAAAAACTCTGGACAATGATTGTGTGTATTTTTTGCAGCCTTCCTGCAAAATTGTCTGAGTCTTGTCAACATAGGGTTCAAGGTCAATATGTACAATTCCGTCATTCAGCAGGGTTGTAATGCTCCTGTCTTCTATTCCGATCTTCAGCATTTCCCGCCAAACATCCAAAAAACCAAACAAAGCATACGTCGCATAAGTCTTTCCTGTATTGTTGCCACCACAAATAAGAGTCAAATCCCCAAGAATGAACTCTGCCTGTTTGATTGGGCCAAGTTGTTTTATCTTTATTTTCATATCGTCACCTCAATAATCTTCATGGTATCGTTGCCGAAAATATCCACC
>JAOZLU010000654.1 GCA_029934695.1 Desulfobacterales bacterium
TGTTTGATGTTTGATGTTTGATGTTTGATGTTTGATGTTTGATGTTTGATGTTTCGCCATTCACCACCATTCCATAAGAAAGGATTTAAAAAATATGACAACAACTGATTCCCCTCCTTCTGATTTTATACGCAATATCATTGCAGAAGATTTACGTACAGACAAATACGGCGGCCGAGTGATGACGCGGTTTCCACCGGAGCCGAACGGCTATCTGCATATCGGACACGCCAAGTCCTTATGTCTGAATTTCGGCATCGCCGCGGAACACGAAGGCGGCTTATATAATCTGCGATTCGATGATACCAATCCGGCCAAAGAGGAGGCTGAATATGTGGATTCGATAAAAGAAGATGTCCGATGGCTCGGGTTTGACTGGAAAGATCGGGAGTATTACGCGTCTGATTATTTTGAAAAGCTTTATGGGTATGCGGTACAGCTGATCAGAGACGGAAAGGCATACATTGACAGTCTGAGTGCGGGCGAAATCAGGGAATACCGGGGCACTTTGACTGAACCGGGAAAGGAGAGTCCGTACCGTAATCGTTCGATGGAAGAGAATCTGGACTTGTTTGAACGGATGAAAGCAGGAGAGTTTGACGATGGGACCCATGTACTTCGGGCCAAGATTGATATGGCGTCTCCGAATCTGCTTATGCGGGACCCCACCCTTTACCGCATTCGGAAAGTCCCTCATCACCGAACTGGCGACAAGTGGTGCATTTATCCAATGTACGACTTTACGCATTGCCTTTCAGATTCTATGGAAGGGATCACCCATTCCGTATGCACTCTGGAATTTGAGAACAATCGCCCCCTGTACGACTGGGTGCTTGACCAGTTGAAGGTTTATCATCCCCAGCAGATTGAATTCGCCCGCCTCAATCTCACTTACACTGTGTTGAGCAAGAGGAAGCTGATTGAACTGGTTGAAGGAGAACATGTCAGCGGTTGGGATGACCCGAGGATGCCGACCCTCTCGGGCTTGCGGCGACGCGGCTACACGCCCGAGTCCATCCGAAATTTTTGCGAGCGCATCGGCGTGGCCAAAAGGGACAGCACTGTGGATATGGCCCTGCTCGAACATTGTCTCCGGGAAGATTTGAATAAGCAGGCTCCGCGTGTGATGGCGGTGCTGCATCCGCTCAGGGTGGTCATTGAAAACTACCCTGAAGATCAGTCAGAAGAATTGGACGCGGTGAACAATCCCGAAGACCCTGGCATGGGGACACGGAAGGTTCCTTTTTCACGGGTGCTTTATATCGAACAGGAGGATTTTCAGGAGAATCCGCCCAAAAAGTTCTTCCGTCTGGCCCCTGACCGTGAAGTGCGGCTGCGATATGCTTATTTTATCAAATGCGTCGGCGTGGTAAAGGACGAACAGACCGGCGAAGTGGTTGAACTGCGCTGCACTTATGATCCTGCGACACGGGGCGGCGACGCACCGGACGGACGCAAGGTCAAGGCAACATTGCACTGGGTTTCAGCAGATCATGCATTCAACGCCCAGGTCCGCCTGTATGACAGCCTCTTCACAGAGCCGAATCCCACAGATGAGAAGGTCTGTCCTGACTGGAAATCCTGTCTGAATCCCAAGTCACTGGAAACGCTGACGGACTGCCAGGTTGAACCCAGTCTGGCAAAAGCAGCCCCGGGAAACCGGTACCAGTTTGAGCGGCTGGGCTATTTCTGCGTGGATTCTGCTGATTCTTCCGAGGAAAAACTTGTATTCAATCGCTCGGTAACCTTACGGGACACATGGGCCAGGATACAGAAAACGCAGAAGAAGAAGAAAAAATGAAACCCGAACCGGAGTGCGAAAATCCTTTTTCGCACTTGGAAGGAAAACATAATGCCAGAAAATAATGAGGATACTGCTGGTCAGATCAGAAAAGCAGTGAGTGTCATAAGGGAGCTGAGGCCGGCATACAAAACGCTTCTGGATTTTTACGGACAGATATTTGTGGCCCAGGAAACCTCCAAAAGCCGGACGCACATCATTGCCATACAAATTCCTGAAGAGGTTCTCTCTGTTAAGATACGAGAAGAATTCCCCCTCATCAGCATGTCAGAATTTGCAATTGACACAGAAGCTTATGAATCGCTGTCAAGAGAAATCTGCAGCATTGCAGAAAGAGATCATGGGAATATGGCAGTTCCCGCCAAGATGCTCATCCACGCGGCTGACACAGGAAAAATTGAACTGAGATCACTTTTTTCCGGTCTGCTTGAGGGAAACAGCTCCTTTTTTGAAAAAATTACAGGCGAACTCGGAATTGAGAAAGACTCCCTTGCATTTCTCACCTACAACAGCATAAAGCCTTCACTGAGCCTGTGTGCAGAGCAACTGTCAGGTTATCTGGATACGGATAACAAATGGGAAAAAGGATACTGCCCAATTTGTGGAAATCCGCCGGCTGTGTCATCGCTTGAAGGAGAGGGGGAGCGTTTCCTGTTTTGCGGTTTCTGCTGGCACAAATGGCATGCACCCCGGCTCTTCTGCCCATTTTGCGACAACAGGGACGGCAAAACACTCCGCTATTTTTACAGCGAGGAGGAAAAAGAATACCGGGCTGATGTCTGCGACAAATGTAAGAAATACGTCAAAACTGTTGATACAAGAAAAATTGAACGGATGTTTCATCCTCCCCTGGAGCATATCTCGACCCTGCACCTTGATATGCAGGCAAAGGATATGGGACTTGAAAGCGGAGTGCAGACGGGCCTGTGAGCATGAACCAGTCCGTAAGTGCCAGTCAGGCATTTCCGGAGGCACTGGCCTCCCATAATGTTTATCAGTCCGGACAGTCAGACTTCCGCCCGGATACGACTCGTTTATGACTATGCCTCCGAGATTTTACAACCTCGGAGGTCCGCTCTCACGATAAAAAAATGCTCAAACTCACATTCGACAGAAAGAAATACGGAAAAGAAATACTGATAGATTCGGTTGACGCTGACAACTTCAAATCCCCGGAAAATATTATTTCAACAAATTTTTATACTGTCGGATGTTTGAACAAATGCAGGGGTGCAATTGAGATAAACACCCGATACACTCCGTTCCTGAAGCAATCAGTAATTTTTATGCCACCGCACCAACATATTGATTTGACTAAAATCAGATTCGACGATGGTATTTTTCTCTTTTTTGAAGGAGAATTTTTGGATCAGTTTTTCAATGATTCATTTTTCATTTTCAAATTTGATTTCTTTCATAGCATTGACAAACCCTCTTATGTTAATTTATCATCGGAGCAGTTCAACTCAGTATTTGGATTATTTAAAGATATTCACTCGGATATTAAACAATTTCGCTCCGACAGTGAACATTATATACGGTCATTGCTATATCATTTGCTTATCAAACTGAACCGTTTCTACGCAGATCAGCACCAGACTCATGGCTCTGTCAACAAGAATCTTAATTTTCTCCGTTTCAGACAAATGCTTGAGCAACACATAAAACACAGACACTCTGTTCAGGAATATGCAGATGCGTTGAACATCAGTCGCACACATCTGAACAAACTCTCCAAATTATATTTGGGGAATACTTCCAAAGAAGTCATTCGCGCACGGTTGCTTTTGGAAGCAAAAAAAGAAATACTTTATTCTCAAAAAAATATCTCAGAAATTGCTCATGATCTGAATTTCTCTGATCCACCTAATTTTTTCAGATTCTTCAGACAATTGACAGGACAGTCTCCTCAAAAATATCGAAAAGATTTCTCAAAATGACAGCCATAAAATCATACAGTCATTGACACCATTCTTGGGGTTTATTATCTCGTAAAAATGGAAGGGGTATCATA
>JAOZLU010000112.1:0-1652 GCA_029934695.1 Desulfobacterales bacterium
ATCAAACATCAAACATCAAACATCAAACATCAAACCAAACATCAATTCCAAAAGCTGAAGGAAATCGTCGGCCCCGACCATTGCAGCAGGGCAAAAGAAGACCTTGCCTGCTATGCGTATGATGCCACTGCGTCCATATATCTTCCGGATGCTGTTGTCTTCCCCGGGAATGCCGGGGAGATATCCGCCATATTAAGGCTTGCCAATGAAGAAGGATTCCCGGTGATCCCGCGGGGGGCCGGCTCCGGAATGACAGGCGGGTCTCTTGCTGTCAGCGGAGGGGTGGTCCTTGTGATGACCCGTTTCAACCGCATTCTCAATATTGACAGGGATAATCTGATTGCATTCGCGGAGCCGGGCGTTGTGACCGGCCATTTTCATGCCGCGGTTGAAAGACAGGGACTCTTTTATCCTCCGGATCCCTCAAGTTCCGAGTTTTCCACTCTGGGCGGAAACTTGGCAGAATGTGCAGGCGGTCCCCGTGCTGTCAAATACGGTGTCACGCGGGATTATGTGCTGGGTCTTGAGGCTGTTCTCGGCACCGGCGAAATTATCCGTACCGGCGTGCAGACCGCCAAGGGAGTGGTGGGATATGACCTGACCCGCCTTCTGGTCGGCTCCGAAGGTACCCTCGGCATTATCACTCATATAACGCTCAGGCTTTTACCTCTCCCGGAAACCATAAAGACCCTCACAGCATTTTTCGACAGAATGGAAACTGCCGCGGAAACGGTTTCAGAAATCATAAGATGCTGCATCATTCCCCGGACCATCGAATATATGGACAATGCATCCATACGATGTGTGGAGAACTATCTCAGAATCGGTCTGCCTGTTGAGGCGAAAGCCCTGCTTCTCATAGAAGTGGATGGAAAAGAGGATGAGACTGTTTTTGCCATAAATCAGTTGGAATCGCTTTGCATCTCCGAGGGGGCAACGCGCGTTGAACTGGCAAAGACAGAGGCGGACGCGGGAAATCTCTGGAAAGCACGCCGGGCCATCTCCTCCGCGCTGTCTCAGTACGGGCCGGATAAAATCAATGAGGATATCGTCGTTCCCCGGAGCAAAATACCGGACATGGTCCGGAAGATAAAAGCGCTGAAAGACGAGACCGGCCTGTTCATTGCAAGTTTCGGCCATGCTGGTGACGGAAACATTCATTTCAATATCATGCTTGACAAGAGGAACAGGGCGGATCTGAAGAAAGCCGAGGCAGCAGTTAACTCGCTCTTTGACTATACACTTGAACTGGGCGGGACCATTTCCGGGGAGCATGGCATCGGGATCACCAAGTCACCTTATATGACAAAAGAAATCGGGGCTGACGAGTTGACTCTGATGAAAAAGATACGGCGGGTTTTTGATCCCAAGGGCATTTTGAATCCCGGGAAAATTTTTCCTCCGCCGAGTTCTTAGAAAGATACTGATTATGATGAAATTCATGCATATTCTCCCAAACTTTTCCAGCATCTTCTCCGGTTTCTGGAAATCTTTTCAAACGTCCCGCTATTGTTGATGACCGCAACGCTGCCACTTTTACGGAAAAAAATGTTGGAAAATGCCGAAAGGCGTTGAGCACAAGGCATTGGCGTTTGAGCAGAATGACAATATGTCGCCGCCACGATCTTTGTTGAGCCTCCGCCAAACTGCAA
>JAOZLU010000112.1:1752-13574 GCA_029934695.1 Desulfobacterales bacterium
TTGGCACTCCGGGATCCCGCTATTATCAACGTATTTGACAAAGGAAACTTGACAAATCAACCATGATGCATATATTGAATGGCAATTTGAAATTTAGGAGCTGGATATTATCGAACAAAGGGACCGACAAAGCGACGTAAAGAATCATCCGTTTCATCCGTGTCCGGTTAAAAGTTTCACATCATATTAAATACCAAGGGAAAAATTATGGTAACAACAAGCTATTATTGGGCAGACAATTATGTTGAAAGAAAACGCACCGCAGAAGAAGCGATGAAATTAATCCGACCCGGCAAAAGGGTTTTTATCGGATCCTCCTGCGGAGAACCTCAATACCTTATAAGAGCACTTTCAGAAATGTCAGGCCATCTTACGGACATTGAAATCGTCCGACTGATGGCCCTGGAAAGCACCCCCCTGACGCTGATTGCCAACCAGACAGAGAGCCGGAGTCTTAATGTCAGGTCTTTTTACCTCGGGTCTGCCAAGCCAAAACATCTTGATGAAAAAAAGCGTTTTATCACGCCGATGAACCTTTCTGCTATTCCCCGCCTGTTTAAAAGCAGAAGACTTCCCATTCATGTGGCGATTATCCAGGTGACACCGCCCGATGATTTCGGATGGATGAGTCTGGGAATTTCAGTGGATATCACTTTGGCGGCGGCCCGGTCTGCTGACCTGGTGATTGCCCAGGTCAATTCCAAAATGCCCAGGGTCCTGGGTCAGAGTTTTATCCATGTGAACGATGTGAATGTCATTGTGGAACACGATGAGGATCTTCTTGCCGTTGACGAGCCTCCGGAATCAGAGCCCGCCAATGCCATTGGGAGACTGCTTTCAAGGCTCATAGATGACGGCTCAACAATTCAGATCAGCCCCGGGGCAACCCCCGAGTCCTCCCTTCTGGCCCTTTCAGGCAAGAGTGATCTCGGTATTCACACCGAGTATCTGACCGACGGAATCATGCGGCTTGTTTCAATAGGGGCTGTGAACAACCGTAAAAAAGGATTCAATGAGGGAAAACTGGTGGCAAGCAGCGCAATGGGGACTGAAAATCTTTATGAATTTTTGAATGACAATCCCTCCATTGAGTTTCACCCCTCGGATTATGTCAATGACCCCGGGATTATTTCCCGCAATAACAAGATGGTATCCATGAATGTTGCCATGACCATGGACCTCACCGGTCAGGTGGCTGCGGATGCCCTGCCTTACAACTATTTTTCCGGTGTGACCGGCATGCTTGATTTCGTCAGGGGGGCAGCCAAGTCTGAGGGCGGCAAATCAATTCTGATGCTCACCTCAACGTCTGGGGGGAAAAAGAGCCGCATTGTTCCGATGCTGGAGAATACCGCAGTCGTTGTCCCCCGGGGAGACACCCATTATGTGGTCACCGAGTACGGGGTTTTTAACATGTTCGGGAAGAGCCTTCAGGAAAGAGCCATGGGAATGATCAGCATTGCCCATCCTGATTTTCGTGACGAGCTTTTCTTTGAAGCAAAAAAAATGGGCCTGCTCAGTGCTGAACGCACCCTGAAGGAATCCATTTACGGGATATATCCGGTAAAGCTGGAAGAAGAAATAAAAATTGACGGCGAAGCGGTGACTGTCAGACCTGCGAAGCCGGTGGATGAAAGAAGGATACAGGAACATTTCTATAATCTGGACAAGGATGATGTGGTTTCAAGATTTTTTCATGAAAAGACCAGCTTTGTTCGTGATGATGTGGAAGGGATGTTTCAAGTGGATTATGTCAGGGACCTGACCATTCTTGCCCTTGTGGGAGAATTCGGTTTCGGGGAGGTCATCGCTGTTGGTGAATATCTTCTCAATCAGGCAAATAACATGGCAGAGGTGGCTTTTTCCGTGAGCAAGAAATTTCAGGGAAAACAGCTTGGAAAGATTCTGATGAGGAAGCTGGCCGAAGCTGCCCAGGAAAACGGAATTTCCGGGCTGTTTGCAGTGACTTCGCCGACAAACAGAGGGATGATAAAGCTGTTCAAGACTTTGCCTTATAAAGTTAAAACTGTGTTTGAGGAAGATATGGTTGTTTTAAGCTGCAAGTTCAATGAACTGGATATCAAAGATTGACATTCCTCTCAAATCCTGCTATCTGTTCTTTTTGCTTGGATCCAGATTGCTGCCCGGGCGATTCATGTCAGATTTGACAAATAATTTTTCTGATTATAACGCTTTCAGGGGATGCCTGAAATCAGCCCTGCGTCGCACCTTTTTAACCACAAAGGACACAAAGCACATAAGACAGATTGCTATCGGGAGTGACATTTCTGCGTCGCACCTTTTTAACCACAAAGGACACAAAGGGGGCACAAAGCTTAAATCTGGGGAACGAAACCTGCCAAATTATCTCATTCCCACCTTGTGTGGGAATGCAGGCCGGACGCTTTGCATCCCGTGATTTTTCCATCCTGAACAGGGAACGAGATCGGGCAGATTGAAATTCAGAAAAGAGGTTACATAATGGAACATTCAGAAATTGAAAGCATTTTGAAAGGTTGCGAGTTTTTCAAGGAATTGAAAAAAGATGATATCGGGAATATCGCCAGCCTCTGCGAAGTGAAAATATACAATGTCGGAGAATATGTTTTTCAGCAGCATGATTACGGAGAGCATCTTTATATTATTGCTGAGGGCCGCATATCTCTGGAAAGATCAGTTGATCTGGGGGCTCGCAAGGGAAATGTGCTCATCGAAACCCTTGGTAAGGGAAGGGTGATGGGGTGCTGGTCCACGCTTTTGGGTGAGTCCCATTTTCTCATGTCCTCAGCAGCCTGTCAGAAGCCGACAACGGTTGTAGCTATGAAGGGAGCAGATCTGAGGGGTATGATGCTCTCCAACACTTCGCTCGGATTTAACGTATTGGAAAGGTTCTGCTTTTTGCTACGAGACAGAATACAGTCTGCTTACGGGGCCTTGGAAAAAATATAGTGGAAAGTGGAAAGTAAAAAGTGGAGAGTGAGTATTTCCGACTTCCCGCTTCTCACTCTCTTCACTTCCCACTCAGAAAGGAGCGTTTTATGGATGAGGAGATTTTTACGGAAGAAGAAGCCATACGAAATGATATACAGTCTCGCATTGGGGAGGTTGAAAAGGAAAGAAAACATCTTATTCCCATCCTCCAGATGATTCAGGAAAGACATGCCTATCTTCCGCCCGAAGCCATAAAGATTGTGGCAGAGCATCTGAAAATCCCGATATGCGAAGTCTATGGCGTTGCAACATTTTATAACCAGTTCCGATTTCATCCCCCGGGCAGGCATCCGATCAAGGTATGTCTTGGCACTGCCTGTCATGTCAGAGCGGGTGATATTATCCTTGAAAATTTTGAACGGAAACTTGAAATTAAGGATGGCGAGACCACGCCGGACAAAGAATTCAGCATTGAAAGAGTCGCCTGCGTCGGATGCTGTGCGCTGGCACCTGTGGCGATTGTGGATGACACAGTCCACGGACGCATGGCCCCGAGCAAGGTGGAGGGGCTTCTCCTGCGTATTCAGATAGAAA
Source organism: Desulfobacterales bacterium (assembly GCA_029934695.1). Lineage (GTDB taxonomy): Bacteria > Desulfobacterota > Desulfobacteria > Desulfobacterales > 4be13 > JAOZLU01. Next base: position 5,278 of record JAOZLU010000112.1, read on the forward strand.
AAGAAAAAGCGGAAAGAGAAAAACAGAAAAGTGAGAACTGAAAAATGACAGAAGGATTAGAGCAGTTATTCAGCGCCATCCGGGAAGAGGCTGAAAAACGCCGGAAAGCGTTCACGGAGGCTCCGGTTCCGAAAATATATATTGGCATGGCAACATGCGGCATAGCGTCCGGCGCGGTGGAGACAAAACACGCGTTTGAGCAGGCCCTCGCGGAGCGAAATATTGAAGCCGTTATCCATACAGTGGGATGTGTGGGCCACTGCTATGCGGAGCCGGTGGTTGTCATCGATCATCCGGATTCAGGTTTTCCGCCCATTTTTTATCACGAAGTGACTGCCGGCAAAGCAAAAATGCTGACAAAGCTCTTTTTGGAAGAAGGGGACCCGCGGTTTGAGCATGTCTATGGAGCCACCGTGGAAAACGAGATGATTCCGTCGGTCATGGAATTTCCCCGGTTCAGCCAGGAAAAACGGGTGGTGATGGAAAAGTGCGGTCATATTGACCCGGAAGATATCTATGATTATATCGCCGACGGCGGATATTCGAGTCTTGTGAAGGTGCTTCAGCTTACGCCCCAGGAGATCATCAGAGAGATACAGGAGTCCGGCCTGAGAGGAAGAGGCGGTGCGGGATTTCCCACCGGCAGAAAATGGGAACTGGCAAGGCAGGCCGAGTCATCGAATAAAATCGTTATATGCAACGCAGACGAAGGCGATCCCGGGGCCTATATGGACCGGACCCTCTTGGAGAGCAATCCGCATCAGGTTCTCGAAGGGATGATTATCTGCGCATACACAGTGGGTGCTCAGAGTGCCACGATGTATGTGAGAGCGGAATATCCTCTTGCGGTAAAGCTTGTCACGAAAGCCATTCAGCAGGCAAAAGAGCTGGGGCTTCTAAGCAAAGGCATCCTGGGAACAGACATGGATTTGGACATTGATGTGTTTCAGGGATCAGGTGCCTTTGTCTGCGGGGAGGAGACCGCCCTGATTCAGTCTGTTGAAGGGCATAGGGGAATGCCCCAGTGTCGTCCGCCGTATCCTGTTGAAAAAGGGCTTGAGGATCAGCCCACCGTCATCAACAATGTGAAAACATTTGCTTCTGTTCCGCCCATCCTCACGAACAGTGCGGCCTGGTACAGGAGCATCGGCACAGAGAGCAGTCCTGGAACCGCTATTTTCTCCGTGGTAGGGGATGTGGTTCATCCCGGTCTGGTGGAGATTCCCATGGGTGTGTCCCTGCGAACCCTTATTTTTGATATATGCGGAGGGATTCCGAACAAGAAAAATTTCAAGGCCGTTCAGATCGGAGGACCTTCCGGGGGATGTCTGCCCGAGGCGTTTCTGGACACGCCCATTGATTTTGACTCCCTGACCGCAGCCGGGGCCATGATGGGGTCCGGCGGCATGGTGGTGATGGATGAGGATACCTGCATGGTGAATGTGTCCTGCTACTTTCTTGATTTTACGCAGAAAGAATCCTGCGGAAAATGCACCTTCTGCAGAATCGGAACCTATCACCTGCTTCACATATTGGAACGGCTTACCAAAGGCGAAGGCCGGGAAGGGGATTTGGAGCAACTGGAGAAGCTGAGTGAGGATATCAGAAACGGTTCTCTCTGCGGTCTGGGCAAAACCGCTCCGAATCCGGTACTCACATCATTGCAGTATTTCAGAGATGAATATGAGGCGCATATCACTGAAAAACGGTGTCCCGGAAAGATGTGCCGTCCCCTGACCGCTTTTTATATTGATTTGGAAACATGCGCCCGGGGCTGCGATGCCTGCGTGGGATGCTGCCCGGTGGATGCCATTTTTACCACAAGCACCCGGAAGAAAGGGATTGATCAGGAACTCTGCGTGAAATGCGGTGAGTGTGTGGTCGCGTGCCCGCCCCAGTATGATGCGGTGCGGAAGGTGTCGCCGCCGAATTTGGCCCCTGTTGTTGAGCGAGGAAAATCGGCTGATAAAAAGTGATTGGCAGACCTCCTGACTGACAGACCTCCGAGGTTTGCAAACCTCGGAGGTCTTTTTTCATAATTTGGTATAACAACCAACAAACGGCAACTGACAAATGACATATAATAAAATGGTAAAACTTCTGATAGATGGCAGGGAGATCAGAGCGGAAGAGGGGAAGTGTCTGCTTGAGACATGTCTTGATAATGATATTTATGTTCCCAACCTCTGCCATGTCGGGGGCATGGAGAATCCTCATGCTTCATGCCGGCTGTGTTTTGTTGAGATTGAGGGAGAGGAGAAACCGGTCTCTTCGTGTACGCTCAGGGTCAGGGATGGCATGGTTGTCCGAACTGACACGCCACCTGTGAGGCGGTTGCAACGCGCCGCATTTGAGTTTCTCCTGTCAACGCATGATGTACAATGCAAAGGATGTCCTGCCAACAAGAAATGCGAATTGCAGCGGATAGCCAAATTTCTGAAAGCAGGTCTCAAGTCCAAGCTTATGGAACAGCATTTCAAAGAGGCCGAGACAGACCCGGGCCATCCTATTTTAAACTACTATCCCAATCGGTGCGTTCTGTGCGGCAAATGTATTTACGCGTGCCGGGAAAAGCACGGTCACGCCCTTCTGACATTTGCCAAACGGGGAATTGACACGGTGATCAGTTTCTATGGTGAGGAGGACATGGCAAGACTTCCTGGTAAGGATTGTCTTGCCTGCGTGGAGATTTGTCCGGTGAGCGCTATTACTTTGAAGGCAGATGCCTGATTATGCAGAGTGCCCTTTGCAGTCAATCCCGCGGGAGCAGGAATGGCCGACCGGAACAGAATCCCCGGCTCAGGCCTGGATTGGCAAATCCGAGCCGTAACCGCCGGATTTGTCAATCGTTCCACTTTCCACTTTTAACTCTGAAATAATTTTACTCAATCTTGTCAGGCGGCTCTGTGTCATAAACTGGCTGATGAATGTCGTTTTCTATGGACTGATTCACTTCATCCTCGTGAATCGGCTGTTTTGCCTCGTCAGAGAGCAGCCCGATACGCCTTGCCCGCTTTTCCCACAGGGCGCGGGCCAACGCCTGCATGTCAACCGTCTTATCTGCTTCATCAACGATTTCCAGGCCCAGAAGGGTTTCAACCACATCCTCCAATGTGACAATTCCCTCCATTCCCCCGTATTCATCCACAACCAGCACAATATGCTCCCGGCTGTCCAGCAGATATTCAAACAGCTCTGACACCGTGTTTGTGCTGGGAACGGCTTTGATATCCCGCCTGAACTTGTGAAGTTGTGAATTTTGCATATCCCGCGCCTGAGCCAGGATGATATCGTCTTTCAGGACAAAGCCGGTAATGTCATCCCGGTCATTGTTGTAAATCGGAATACGCGAAAAAGGGGTCTGATGGTGCTGTTCAAAAAATTCGGCAATGGTCAGGTTCTCCTGCAACGCAAAAACCACGATGCGCGGTGTCATGATATTTTTGATTTTTGATGAGCGAAGACGAAAAAGATTTTTTAAAATACGTGATTCCTTTACCGCCAGTTGCCCTTCCTGCGCGCCAATATCAGCCATCGCTGTAAATTCTTCCCTGCTGAATCCCTTTAATCCGGATGCGTTTGAAGAGCTTGTGAGCATCTGTGAAAGCAACACAAAAGGGTAGAGCAGCAGAACCAGATATCTGATAGGACGCACAAGCACAGGGGCAAGCTGACGCCAATAGTTTGCGCCAAGGGTTTTGGGAATGATTTCGGAAAAAATCAGAATCAGCAGAGTCAGGATTGCAGATGCCATGCCGACAGCCTCATTACCGAAAACCGCAGCCGCCTGGGCGCCTGCCCCGACAGCGCCGACGGTATGCGCGATGGTGTTCAGGGTAAGAATTGCCGCCAGAGGACGATTGATGTCGTCTTTAAGTCCGTGCAGCAACTTTCCGGAACGCTTGCCTTTCTGCTCCAGTGATGCGATGTAGGGTGATGTTACGCTCAACAACACAGCTTCGGCAATTGAACAGAAAAAGGAGAATAACAGTGCCACAGAAACATAGATGATCAGTAGTAACATATTGTTTCCAAATTATAATTTAAATACAGTGCCATTGGCAGAACCCAGTATGGGGACGCGTCTGCTACCTCAGACACTGCAATGAATATTGGCCCAGCCAATATTGCTCCATTACCAAAATCTCTGCATAACAGAGAGTTAAAAAAGTTTCAAGCTCTGGTTGATAAAGATTCCATTTTTATCATTCCGGCACTCAGAAATTCAAAATAAAAAATTGAATACAGCCCCGGCATCCAATGGCATATGCATCAAGCTAAGACTGCCGGACGGGGTTTGCGAAACTAAGACTGCCGGACGGGGTTTGCAACCCCGTCCGAAACCTTTGCTTTCGTGGATATGCAAAACATTGCGAACGGGGTTGCAAACCCCGTCCGGCACAAAGCTCTGGTTGATAAAGATTCCATTCCGGCACATCGAAATTCAAAATAAAAAATTGAATACAGCCCCGGCATACAATGGGGAATTGCTGATCTTGAAAATGACGGGGTCATTAATTTCAGTAGCTTATGAAAATTAACAACTGCATGTCTTATCATAAAAAATGGATATTTGTCCCAAAAATTCTATTATGAATCATTATTGAAAATTTTTTAGTTGAATACACTCAAAAAATTTGTTATTTTTATCAGTTATTATGGAGTGGCAGATAATTGGGCTTTAATTATCAGTTGACTTAACCGTCCGGATTTATTTTTTCCCAAAGCGTTCAATCCATGATACATAAAAAAATCAATATGTTAAACTGAAATCAGGCCGGAGTTTTAAAAAAATAATATTGAAATTTATGGAAAAAGAGATATTTACAAAGCGTTCACATATCCATGCGCCGGTTGAAACGGTTTTCAATTGGCATTCACGGCCGGGCGCGCTTGAAAGATTAAGCCCTCCCTGGGACCCGCTTCAGGTTATCGAAAAAAAAGGAGGCATTGAAAAAGGTGCCACAGCAGTTTTAAAAATGAAAGTCGGCCCTGTTCCTTTTAAATGGGTTGCAGAGCATACGGATTGTGAGGCAAACCGCTTTTTCAGGGATCGGCAGGTAAAAGGCCCTTTGGCCCACTGGGTTCATACCCACCTGTTCGCGCCTGACGGAGCAAATGCCTGTTTTATTGAGGATCAGATTGAATACGCGTTGCGTTTTCATCCTTTTGGAAATTTTTTCGGAGGTTCCCTGGTCCGCAATAAACTTGAGAGCATATTCCATTACCGCCACACCACAACCGCGTGGGACATTGCAGCACTTATGTCAGGAAGGAATAAAACAAAGACACCGATGAACATCCTGATCTCAGGCGCAAGCGGTATTATCGGTTCCGCGCTGATTCCTTTTTTGACAACCGGGGGGAATCATGTTACCAGACTGGTCAGAAGGGGAACGCTTCCGGAAAAAAAAGAAGTCCGGTGGGACCCCGGCTCCGGCTGTCTGAATCCGGCTGACCTTGGCGGAATCAATACAGTCATCCATCTTGCCGGCGAAAATATAGGAGAGGGCAGATGGACAAAAGAGAAAAAAAAAAGAATCCTTGAAAGCCGGATAAAAGGGACATTGCTGATTGCCCGGACAGCAGCGGCACTTGATCCCCGGCCTGAAGTCCTGATATGCGCTTCGGCCATCGGATACTATGGAAATCGCAATGACCGGGTGCTTACGGAAAAAGACGGGCCTGGAAATGATTTTATTTCCAGAGTGTGCCATGAATGGGAAAAGGCTGCATCCCCTGCAATTGAAAAGGGCATCCGGGTGGTCTTTCTGCGTATCGGAGTGGCCCTGACGCCCGCCGCGGGAGCACTTGGAAAGTTTTTACCATTCTTTCAGGCCGGGCTTGGTGGAAAAATCGGTACCGGAAAACAGTTTATGAGCTGGATCGGGATAGACGACGTCATCGGAGCCATTTATCATGTCCTGATAAATGATGAGCTGGAGGGGCCGGTAAACGTGGTTTCACCAAATCCCGTGACAAATCTTGAGTTCACAAAAACATTGGGGAAAGTCCTCTCACGGCCGGCCCTGTTTTCGGTTCCTGCCGCGGCCATAAGGCTTGCCTTTGGGGAGATGGGCAGGGAAATCCCCCTTTCAAGCACCCGGGTTCAGCCGGAAAAACTTTTGAAAACAGGATACAGGTTCCGGACCCCGGATATTGAAGGGGCACTTTCCCACTTGCTTGGGAAATCGTAAGGTTAAAAGAGGATAAAATGAGCGTCAGATTCAGATCTGCTTTAATGGTTTTAATGTCAACTGCATTGTTCTTCGGTTTTTTGCATCTTTTTGTTCCAGATGGGAAAACATATAATTTTGAGCGACTGCACATATTCCTTTTTAATCTGTGCAGCGGAGGGACAATCATTCTTTATTTCACCGAAAATCGGAAAAAGCCATCCCCAAAGGTTATCCTTTTCTGTCTGCTCGCAGTCAGTTATGCAGTTTTTGCTTTTATGAAGAGCTATATACCGGCCATGCTGATTTCCCTGGCCCTTGTATGTATTGTCGAAATGATAAGGATAAGGAGATTTTCGTTCTTTCCGGCAGATTTTTTCAGATCATCGGTACTGGTTTCTGAAAAATTTCACCAGGCATCGCTCCTTTGCCTTTCCATGGGGCTGACGCTGTCCTGCCTGGTGATTTGGAATAATGAATACCTGAAAATTGTATCTTTTCCCAAGCTGAAGCTGGATACATTTTTTCTCGGGTTTTCTTTCCCGCTTTCCCTTATCACAATGTCGCTGATGTTTTCATTTATGAAGGATGATTACAGAGATATCACCGACTTGTTGAAAAATGTGGGATTCTGGGCCATTAATATGGGGGTCATCATATTCTTTTTGTTCATACTTTTTGAAAAACTGGTCCTGCAACTGGCAGTCACATCCGTTCTTTTTATGACCGTCATAATGATCTTTTACCTTTTTGTCAACTTAGGCGTCCAGACCCAGCAAAAAAGTTTTTTAATATCCGGCATGGTATTTCTTCTTTTCACGGCGATAACCGGTATCCTTTATATTATACTCGAATTTTTTCCCGAATATTATACTCAGGACATATCAAGATTTCTTTTGAAACTCCATTCGTTCGCTTCTCTGTACGGATGGAATCTGAGTGGCCTTGCTGTGATATGCAGATATGAAGATTTTCCGATACGTCTTCATTCAAACGGAGTTATCCTGTTTCACTGGGTGACAGTTTTAATACTTGCGCCTCTGGGGATTTATTTTCGTCCTTTTGCCGTTTGCACAATTATCTGTTATACAGTTTTTCTTTATATTATTTTTTCCAGTCAGGGAACAAATAGAAACGCAAACGCATAGTCCGTTCATAAATTTAAAATTTCAATCTTACGTTTACATTATGAAAATTGCGGTTATTTCCGATATCCACGGCAACCTTGAGGCATTAAAAGAGGTATTGGCCGATATTGACAAGTCCAATGTCGGTGCTGTCATCAGTCTGGGAGACAACATCGGCTATGGTCCTGAACCGGATAAAGTTGTCAGAGTGATCCGTGAACGGGATATTCCCTCTGTCATGGGAAATCATGAAATGGTGGTAACGGACCGTGCCCATCTGGAAATGTTCAATCCTGTTGCCCGTAAATCCCTGCAAAAGACGATTGCGCTGCTGTCCAATGATTCCATCAACTTTATATGCAGATTGAAGTTTTCCAAAGTTTTTGAGGGATACCGATTTGTTCACGGCTTTCCCCCGGAGTCTGTAAACACTTATCTGTTCCAGGTTTCAGAGGAAAAGCTCAGGGAGACATTTCAGCAGATGAAGGAAAAAATCTGCTTTGTGGGACATACGCATGAACTGGAAATCGTCGGCTTTGACGGAGAAACCATTACTCACACCCCCATTCATAAAAAAGGTATCACTTTCCTTCACGATGAAAAGCAGTATATCATAAACACCGGCAGCGTCGGGCAACCGAGAGACGGTGATAATAATGCAAAATATGTGATATGGGATACATCAAATTATCACGTTGAGGTAAGATTCATTCCATACAACATTGGCAAAGTCGTCAGCAGAATTTTGGAGGTGGGTCTTCCCAGAGCGCATGCGGATCGGCTGTGGTAAGCTGTCAGTTGTTAGCATGAAACATCCGTCAGGATTATTGCATTTGCAACTGATAAATGATAGATGGCTATTGATTTAATATCAGCAGATCGGATATACCCGTTATTGCTTGTTTCTGACAGGTAAATCCGAACTGAACCGGTCGAGTCTGCCGGATTTGTCAATCCGTCAAGAGCGTTTTTCAGATCTGCCGGATTTTTCAAT
>JAOZLU010000112.1:13674-14805 GCA_029934695.1 Desulfobacterales bacterium
TGCCGGATTTGTCAATCCGTCAAGAGCGTTTTTCAGATCTGCCGGATTTTTCAATCCGGCAGGAGCGTTTTTTCAATCCGTCAGGTCTGCCGGATTTTTCAATCCAGAGAGCGTTTTCCGATCTGCTGAATATGAAAGCCTCCGGACAGGAGCGCGAGAGGAAACAATTTTTAATTCTTTTAATTTCCAATACATTTTCACAGGAGAGCAGAATGGCTTATGAAAATATTATCTTTGAGGTTGAAGACGGCATTGCATCCCTTACTTTCAACAGACCGAAAGCTTTAAATGCTTTGAACAATGACCTGCTGAATGAATTTTCAGACGCACTGGATGAAATTTATGCAAATGAGGATATAAGGGTTCTGATCCTTACCGGAGCGGGTGAAAAATCTTATGTGGCAGGTGCTGATATTACAGAACTTGCCACGTTCAACTCGCTTCAGGCAAAACATTTTTCCAAAAAGGGCCAGGCCACAATCAGCAGACTTCAGGAACTGCCCATACCGGTCATTGCCGCGGTCAATGGCTTTGCACTGGGCGGCGGCAGTGAAATGGCACTGGCATGTGATTTCATTTATGCTGCCGAAAATGCAACCTTTGGCCTGCCGGAAATAAACCTCGGAATCATTCCCGGTTTCGGAGGCACCCAGAGACTGCCAAGGCTGGTCAGCAAGAACATGGCCAAGGAAATGATTTTTACCGGAAAAATGATTTCCGCAACAGAAGCGCGTGATATAGGGATGGTGAACAAGGTATGCCCTTTGGAATCACTTATGGATGAAGTTCGCAAGACAGCAAAAGTGATTGCTTCAAAGGGAAAGGTTTCGCTTCGTGCTGCAAAACAGGCTATTAACAGCGGCATGGACACAGATCTCCTGACGGGCTGCAACATCGAATGTGATGCATTTGCCCTCTGCATGGCGAGTGAAGATGCAAAGGAAGGGACAACGGCATTTCTTGAGAAACGTAAGGCTACTTTCAAAGGAATGCTGAATGTCTGATACTTGATGTTCGATGTTTGAGGTCTTCTCAGTATCAAATATCAAATATCGAACATCGAACATCAAATATCGAACATCGAACATCAAACATCGAACATCAAACATCGAACATCAAACATCGAACATC
>JAOZLU010000655.1 GCA_029934695.1 Desulfobacterales bacterium
CTTCCATGGACACAGTCAGCTTGACCACGGACTCGTTGGCCGTCCCGACAATCTGTTTTGAGTCGTTCACCAGATGATCGGCCTGGTTGGCGTTGTCCGCGTTCTGCTTGGTCATTGAGGATATCTCTTCCAAGGATGAAGACGTCCCTTGTATGGACGATGCCTGTTGAGACACATCCACTGCCAATTGCCGGCTCTCTGAAGATATCTCGTCTGATACTGAAGCGATCAGATCGGATGCTTCTGCAAGCCCTTCAGCAATATGTTTGACGGACTTCATAAATCTTCCGCTCAGAAAAAATGCGGCAGACAGAACAAGAACAAAAAGAATAAGCATGCCTGCAATCATTATGTTCAACTGATCCATGATATTCCTGCCGGTTTCGGATGCAGTCAAAGCTGTCGTATTTTCTTCAGCTTCCTGCGACTGCTCTGTCTGATTCGGGTGAGAATATGCTTCAATTGCTGATCTGATATTCATCGTTGCCATAACAGCGAGGATGACCGCCAGCAATATGGGCACACAACAACTCAGAATAATTTTTGTCCTTAATCCAATAATATTTAAATTCATTGCTGTTTTCTCCTAATTATAATTTTGCATGTTTCAAAAAAAAACGGACTTATGAAAATAGCCCATAACCCTTAACCCCAATTTCACCCAGTTTTCTGTCCATAGGGACTTGCCCGGATAAATGAAGAGCTTCGGCCCGGATTGACAGATCCGGCCCATGTCTGTGGGATTTGCCAATCCCGCAGGAGCATATTGTCCTTATGAATGCATCCTGTAAACCTGTACAGCCAGTTTTTGTATCATAAAAAAAACACTTTTTACAAGCTCAAAAAATTATTTTTTTAATAACTGCATTTTTTTTCTGTGGGAAGGCAGATATAAAAGGTTGCTCCTTTGCCAAATTCAGATTCAACCCGGTTGGTACCGTTGTGCTTATTGACAATTCTCTTCACAATCGCCAGGCCGAGACCCGTCCCGTCGGGCTTTGTGCTGTAAAAAGCTTCAAATATCCGTTCCTTTGCTGCTTCGGGTATGCCAGGCCCGGAATCTTTTATGGACACAACAATGTTTCCATCTTTTTTTCTGCCCGTTATCCATAGCTCCCCGACGCCGTCCATGGCCTGGACCGCATTCAGGATCAGGTTAAGAAACATCTGTCTGAGGCTGTTGATGTCACATCGGAGCGGAAGGCAGTTGTCCCATTCTTTATGGACTGTAATTCTGTATTTCAGGGCATTATGGGCCAGCATCAGGGCTTTTTCCAAGGATTCGCTCAGATCATGAGGTTCCAGTTCAAAACGGTCGTCGGATTTTGAAAAGCTCCGAATATTTCCCATCAGTCGGCATCCGGATATCAAGAAAGGCCAGGGCAAAGGGACACATTTTTTCTCTCGCTTCCTTTACCCGGGCAAACCCTTTCTTCCCCTGTGATACCGTTGTCAGTTCATAGTATTCCTGAGTTGGCTTCTCTTCTTCCGAAGTCTCTCCGAACAGCTCTGCCTCCAACGCGGCCGCTTTTTTTTCAAGCTCGGAGATATTCCCAGCATCAAACATCCAGCATCAAACATCCAGCATCAAACATCCAGTCACATCCCGTATGATCGTCTGGATACAGAGTTTCCCTTCATACCGGATCAGTCTTAGGGACCTGCTGGCCGGAAACACAGCCATTAAAGCTTTCAGGAGACTGGTTCCATCCATATTTCAGCCATGTCTGCGAACGCATTATAAGAAAGGTAATAGGTGACACCCCCGGCTGACAGCAGGATGAAAACGGTGAGGGGCAAGGTTGTCAGCAATATTTTTTTGGAAATACGCATAAAAAATCGGCAAAATATTTTGTCTTTTTGTTAATCAGGGTTCGGACAATATGAAAACATAAGTTCCGTTTTGGTTACACTCAGACGGATTCAGCCGATTCAGCCAGGCTTGGAAAAAATATGGTGGGTTCCGCTTCGCTGCACCCACCCTACATTTAAGTCATTTAAGCCGTTTAAGCCATTTAAGCCAGCATCTGCGCTATCGTCATTTTTAACTTCTGGACAGTTCCGAGCACCTGTTTCATATCTCTCTCCAGACTTGCCATTTCAATATAAAAAGGTGTCCTGTCAAATTTGAAACAGCCTTTTTTTTCACACTGCCCTGTGAAAGCCTCACATCCCGGATGATGCACGGCATTCTGCCCGGGCTTGCGAAGTTCATGGGGAATACCGTGCAGTCTGCATATCATGGGCCGGTAAGCATATAATAAACACAATCCCTCAATATTAAGCGGACACATCAGTTGCACCGCCAGCCCTTTTTCATCCGCGTTCGCTGCCTTTCTGCACACCTCGGCAGCCCGCTTTTTCACCTCTGCCTGTTGTTCAGTCCGGAGGGTGTCATACCCTTCAATTATGCAAAAATATTCCAAAAAGGTATGATGATAAAAACGGGTGAGGCAGCAGTTGTCTTTGCATCCTGTACAGTGAAAATCATAATAATCCGCAGCTGTTTTGTATTTTTCGTCCATAGCTGCGTAAATAGCCTTTAACTTCTCTGAAAAAGGCGCATATTTGTCAATCTGTGATTTGATTCTGATGTTTTTCATTATATTTAAGCTTTAAAATCCGGAGTGCAAAGCTTGCTTTGCGGGTGTCATACTTCCGGGCCGGGAAACATTGCGGACGGGATTGCAAATCCAGTCCGGCCCAGGCTTTGCTCTTTTCTGTATCCTCATACAAGGGGCGAAGGGAAAAATATTGTTTTGTAAAGATTCAGGGCATATCTGTCTGTCATGCTGGAAATCAGATCACAGACGATTCGTTCATCGGACTGGCCGCTGTGATCAGATATTCCCATTTCCATATCTTCAAGTTTTTCATCAAGCATATCCTTATTATCCAGAAAATGGGCATAAAGTTCGGACAGGATTTTCTTTGCCTTTATAAAATCCTTATGCACACGGGGGGAGCGATATACATTTTCATAAAGGAATTTTCTCAATGCGGACATGGCAGAGTATGCTTTGTCACTCATGCTCAGACGAAATTCACCGTCGCAGACCCCGCTTGAAAAAACAAGGTCCTTTATCATGGTTGTTGCACGTTCCGAATGGGTGCGTCCGATAATTTCCGAACATGAGGCCGGCACCTGATCCTCCTGAATCACCCCGCTTCGGATGGCATCATCCAGATCATGATTCAGATATGCCATAATATCGGCAATTCGGACAATCCTCCCCTCCACGGTGGAAGGCTGCTGATCCGGATCATCCGGAATAATCTTTCCATACCCCTTGGAGTGCTTCAAAATTCCGTTACGGACCTCATCTGTCAGATTAAGTCCTTTTCCCCTTTTTTCCAACACATCAACAACGCGCAGGCTCTGTTGATTATGGGCGAATTTGTATGAAAAGATTTCTTTAAGCGCAGTTTCCCCGCTATGTCCGAAAGGCGTATGCCCGAGGTCATGCCCCAGAGCAATGGCTTCGGTCAGGTCTTCATTAAGGCGCATGGCGCGTGCGACTGTCCTTGCGATCTGGGCCACTTCCAGCGTATGGGTAAGACGGGTTCTGTACTGGTCCCCCAGAGGAGACAGAAAAACCTGGGTCTTGTGCTTTAACCGCCTGAAAGCATTTGAATATACGATACGATCCCTGTCCACCTGAAAAGCCGTCCGGATCGGACAAGGGGTTTCCGGTCTTACCCGGCCCTTTGACTGAGCGCTCAGACACCCGAAAGGTGACATAAAACCCTTTTCACGTTTTTCAAACTCTTCACGGATAGACATAATGCTTGATGTTTGATGCTTGATG
>JAOZLU010000113.1 GCA_029934695.1 Desulfobacterales bacterium
AACATCAAACATCAAACATCAAACATCAAACATCGAACATCAAACATGATAAATATTTCCGTAACGATTATTTCAAAAAATGAGGCCCACAATATTCGGGACTGCCTGGAAAGCGTCCTGTGGGCAGATGAGATTATTCTGGTGGATCAGTTCAGCACGGACGGCACTGCTGAAATCGCCCGGGAATTTGGCGCAAAAGTGTTTCAGGAACCATGGCAGGGATTTGCCAGGCAGAAGAACTTCGCTCTCACCAAGGCTGAAGGTTCATGGATTCTCAGCTTGGATGCAGATGAGCGGGCAACACCGCTTCTCAGGCAGGAAATTGAGGAGACGATAAACCTGAAAGAAGCCTGCAACGGCTATTATATCGGCAGAAAGAATTTCTTTTGCAACCAATGGATTCGTCACGGGGGCTGGCATCCTGATTACAACCTGAGACTTTTCCGAAAAAACGCAGGCCATTTTCAGGAACGGGCGGTGCATGAAAAAGTTGTGGTGGACGGCGATACAGGATATCTCAGCCATCCCATTGAACATTATACATACATATCAGTGGCGGACTACTTGAAGAGGCTGGAGCGTTACAGCCGGCTGGCAGCATCGGAGATATCCAACAGAAAGCGATGGACCCGCTGGCACACTCTGACCCTGAGACCGCTGTTCACTTTTGTGAATATGTATCTGCTCAGGAGAGGAATTCTGGATGGCACACCAGGCCTTTTTCTCGCAGTATCCTACGCCTACTATACTTTTTTAAAGTATTACCGATTTTATGAGGAAGATTTGGTGAATGGTGAATGATGAATGATGAATGGTAAATGGTAAATAACAAATGAGTATTGCATCAGTTTTGGACGAAAAAATTGAAAATAAAGAACGGTGGCTCAGGCTTGCGGAACAGATTGAGGATTTCGGGCTTTTTGCCATGATTTTATGCCTTCCTCTGTTTGAATCACCAACCACCATAAGTCTTGGTATTGCTTTCACCGGATTTCTGATGAAACGGGTGGTCACCAAGGACTGGCAAATTGAAAAGGGCTATTTCGGCTGGGGGCTGATCGCCTATTTTGGCGCAGTCTTCGTGAGCGGACTCATGGCTGAAGATAAATATATCGGACTGCGAGGAGCGTGGGACGTGCTGCGGTTTGGGAGTATCTTCTTCCTCCTTATCAATGACTACCGACAGAAAGAGAAACTCCGCGTTCTTTTTTGGCTGCTGATTCTGAGTACGCTCGCGGGGGTACTCTGGGGTATTGCTGAGTTTATGACTGTTTCTGAACAGACGGTGGTGCGTATCAGGAATGTCGGCAATGGCAACCACTCCGGCTTTTATATTGCAGAGATACTTTGTCTGACAACAAGCGCACTGATATTCCACTACGCTAATACTCGGCGAATTAAAATTGTACTGGGCGTGACCCACTGTATTTTTCTGGCGGGACTCTTCCTGACCCAGTCCCGGTCTGCCTTTATGGGATACGGCATTTTCCTCATTTACCTGTTTTTTCGTGACCCCGGACACCGGCGCCAGTTTGCCATAATGGCGGTCTGCTGTGTATTGTGTTTTGCCGTAATTCTGAGCTTCAGGAGCAGTCTGCAAGAGAAAATGGTGGATACAGTGACTTTTGAATGCAGATATCACTTCTGGCGGGCCGCCATTCTCGCATACGCCGAAAATCCGGTTTTCGGAACCGGTCCGAACCATTATCAGCGGACAGATTTTGAACGGTACGGAATCCCGGAGAAATTCCGCTACAGTCATCCCCACAGCCTGCCATTTAAAGTGCTGTCGGAATTCGGGACTGTGGGAGTGATTGCCTTTGTTTTTATGATTTATTCATTTATCAGACAATTCCGAGCCCCGCCTGAAGAGAAGCAGGCAAAAATATATTTCTGCGGCGCAGTGGGTGCTATGATGATTATCCTCGGCGGAGGCGTGTTCAACACCACCCTTCACCATGAAACTGCCATGATGTTCTCTCTGCTTGTCGGACTCTCCGCAGCTTGTAAAGGGAAGGATGAGAGCAGGTGCGGGAGCCTCCCCTGAATCCGTTATAATCAGGATTTTTTAATCATAACAGGCTGGAAATATCGGTTTATAGCTAATCAGGATATCAGAAACAGCATTGATGAGGCTGGAAGAAAAACAATAACTTTTGTGGAAGGTTATGATGATCGGGTGATTCACAGAATTCTTTACAGGGAGGAATTGAACCGCATTGACCTTATAGACGTGAGTGTTCACGGAGAAGCAACTGGGGGTGCTGATGCAGTCAAAGAATACATTGAAAAGATGAAGAACTGTATTTCGGAATAATTGACAGAGATTACAGGACAGATAACGGGCTGCAGAATAAAAATCTCATCGCCTGATCCTGACAATCCGGATTTATCTTAGCACGGGCAACGCGGGTCAGATGCTTTTTTATTTTAAATCAATAGTCCATATCAAGATATCCATAAAGATATTCTTTTAATTGGAATATCTGGTTGCTTAACTCGGAAAACTCTCCCATCTTCGACAGCTTGATTGAAATCACTTCCCTGTCAGGGATCATCTTCTGCAACTCAAATTTCAATATTTTCGCATCAATATTTACATCGGATTTTTTTAATATTTTATTTGAATTTAAGTATTTTATTATCTCACTGATTTCGTCAATAATCGGTTTTCTTGATGCCTTTACTTTGGCTTCCGACAACTTGGACACAGCTTTTTCAACTTGCTGTTTCAATTCTTGCCGTACTAAGAAATCTTCAAATGCTGACATAAAATTTGCATCTTTTTCCTCTATACAGATAATTCCGGACGGAGTGATTTCAACAAAAACATCACCAGGAGAATATAAAGTCCTGACATAACCTTCAGCTTCAAGATATCTTGCTATTTCATATACTTCACCAGGTTTTGGCATACGATATCCCTTTTTAATTTTTTTTAGAATATGCGGAAAATATGTCAGATTTCGTTCAATTTTTATCATGTTATAAATTATGGCAATAAGCAATCAACGACTGAGATCAGTGATGACTCTGCGTTCATCTCAGTTTCATGAGAACTTATGGCATCATAGCCGTATCCGCACAAAGCTCTCGATATCCGCCAACTGAGATTTTCATTCAGATAAATTTTTGGTTTGCTCATCTTTCATCCGCTCTATAATTGGCTGCCAATGCTCATAGATGGCTTCGTCAAGCAGCCTGTCCATTTCATTCCGGTTATCATGACAATATGCCAGTGCGTCATAAATCTGTGCCGGTGAAAGCCTCGGATAATCCCAGAGCAGTTCATCCACGGAACTGCCAAGCTGATATTGTTCGACAATGCTGCGAACCATAATCCGGGTTCCCAGAACAATCGGTTCTCCGCCCCCGACGCCCTGTACTTTCACAACATGAGGATGCTCACTGTGTTCGACAGGTTTTCCTTCATACATATTTTGTATTTTGCCTGCCGTAAAGAACATTCCCGGAAGGTTTTCGTTTTGTCTGGTTATCATACAAAGTGTTCTCATTAACCTGTTTAAATATGGTATGTTAATTCTGATGGGTAACTGAGAAGTAAGCCGGCCATTCAGTTTTTATTTCAAAAGCGGGCTGACGCCTGAGATAAGCGGCGGGATTCGTTGAGCCATTCAGCCTCCGCCGCCCGCTTATGGACAGATGCGCCTGTTGCCGGACGCACCTCAGCCGGCTGCCTGTCTCACTGAGACCGGAGCGATTTTCTCTTTCCACTTTTATAACCGGCCTGCCTCATTGAAAAAAATATAACGTATGGCTCACCTGCCAGGATGGAGCGCAACGGAATCCTCAACACTCCTCTTTTTCATGAGATTAACAACACGATTACTATATTTTTTTTGTTTTTTACGCAGGTCAGCGAAAATCGCATCTGCATCATAATTAAATTTTTTTGCAAGTTCATCGCGTATTTTTCTGACCTCATTTACTATATGGTCATCAATCATTATCCGTCCTCCATCAAGTTTTCAGGGGTGCAGACAATTGGCATTTCAAAGTCGGATGCTGCACAAATTTTCCCGATTTTTTTTAATATATGAGCATTTGCAATATGTTTGCAGTTCCACGTTAACAGATAGTTTGCTTCATGAACTGTTGCAACCGCTATATGAGCTGCATCACGAACTGCTTTCTGAGGAATGACACCGCTGTTCAGGATAGCCTTCGTCAGCGTATTTGCTTCTTCCGTCAGATCAAGCAGCATAAGTTCATCAATAATTGCCAGCCGCTTTTTAATTTCATTCTCATCACCGGATGATGCCTCATCAACAACAATTTCAGAGATATAGCATTCATATTTTATTTTCCGGTTAGCCCACCAGTCATTAGTAACCTGTTGATGAGCGGCAACAATTAAATCGCGGCTTGGAAGAGCAACAAGATAACTTATGAATGTTGTCTCAAGATATACAGTTTCCATTTTTTCCCTATAAGTTCTTCATCATTTTTTGACAGTCGAATGATTAAAATGAGCGGCGGTGGGGGATTTGCTGAGACATTCAACTGAGAAACCCTCGCAGACCCGGACGTGAGGATTTTTCCTCATCCGGTTCCTCAGTTCGGAAGGTGTCAGAGCGGTCACCCGCCGGACAACAATATCTAATTTCATGTGGCTCATCGCCCGATCCTGACAATCCGGATTTATCTTGGCACGGGCATAACGCAAGGTTAGCTGCTTTTTTAATCAATAGTCCATATCAAGATATCCATAAAGATATTCTTTTAATTGGAATATCTGGTTGCTTAACTCGGAAAACTCTCCCATCTTCGACAGCTTGATTGAAATCACTTCCCTGTCAGGGATCATCTTCTGCAACTCAAATTTCAATATTTTCGCATCAATATTTACATCGGATTTTTTTAATATTTTATTTGAATTTAAGTATTTTATTATCTCACTGATTTCGTCAATAATCGGTTTTCTTGATGCCTTTACTTTGGCTTCCGACAACTTGGACACAGCTTTTTCAACTTGCTGTTTCAATTCTTGCCGTACTAAGAAATCTTCAAATGCTGACATAAAATTTGCATCTTTTTCCTCTATACAGATAATTCCGGACGGAGTGATTTCAACAAAAACATCACCAGGAGAATATAAAGTCCTGACATGACCTTCAGCTTCAAGATATCTTGCTATTTCATATACTTCACCAGGTTTTGACATGGTATCAAGATGCTCGATTATATCTTTCAAACTGAAAAAACCATATTGCCTTTTTCTCTTTAAGGTATATAAAATTCCCAGGATGTAATCATACCGCTCTTTGTATTTAAGCATGTGTAGTATCCTTTATCAAACTGAATTTATTACGCTTCTTACTAATTCCAAAATGGTCAAAGTTATTCAGAAACTTAAAATGCCCCAACAATGAATAAGGTGTCTTCAATCCTTTGTCATACACTGCCACGATATCGAATTCAAACCCTTTAATTTTCAATTTCACATTATACACTGGCAATTCCGGTGATGAACCGCCATATTGTATTTTGATTCTTTCAATTATCGGAGTTTTTTCATCTTTAAAAAGATCATTGAATGAGCTGTTCAGTATTGAAATTGAGGCTCCGGTATCAACTAAAAATTTTTTTGCGGTATAAGTTTTCTTGTCATTATGCGGATTCAGAACAGTGCCATAAAGATATGGCATACGATATCCCTTTTTAATTTTTTTCAGAATTTGTGGAAAGTATGTCAGGTTTTGTTCAATTTTTATCATGTTATAAATTATGGTAATAAGCGACTAAGCGACTAAGTGACGGCGGATCCCTCTTCAACCATCCGTTCCGGGCAGATGCGCCTGTTGCCACCCGCAACCCCGGACGTGAAAGAAGATTTCCCTCATCCGATTCCTCAGTTCAGAACATTTCAGAGCAGTCACTGGCTTATGCCCGATCCCAACGGTCCGAATTTAACTTGACACGGTATGAGTGCATTGCTTCACCTGATGATTCATTCTTCTGTTTCATTGTTTTTCCAAATAAGGCGTTTATCGTCCCCCTTGCCAAGTATTTCAATATAATCATCAACTTGTAATAATCTTACAGTTAAGTGCTTTTTATTGTCAACATTTTACCCGATTGATGTAGCTGGTTTGCGAAACCTCTTATAAAACCAAGATATTCAAATGGCTTTGAAAGAATAGGTACTGAGCCACTATCAGTAAGAAAACAATTTTGTAGTCGATGATTTGATATGCCTGCACGCCATAGAATGGAAATCTGAAATAATTTGAATTTTTTATAATCAATATCGCCAATTATGTAATTCCCATCCTCTTTCCGAACTGAAATTTCCGTACCGCCAAAAAGGACGGTTCTTGCATATCCCTCGTGCTTCGAGAGGAGCGTTTCACAGGATTGGCATAGGAGTTTTTCTCTTATACCCTTCTGTTCATATCTGTTCGGAGAATCCAGAACTGTGGAAAGCACATGAAAACGGTGTTTGCTATCATAAAGAGGCTTGAAAAGAAACTCTGGAATTATATGAGAGTTCCTAAGTTTGTCAACTTTCCCACATAGTTTACAATTCTCAGACACGGCTAAATCACCCTTAATATCCTTAATCACCCAAATAATTAGATAGCTTGGCTTCCATCAGGATTGCCAAGCATCTGCCATGATAAATCGGCCGGACCATCCTCATATTTTTCACCGGAATATCATTTGTATGACATCTCATTATGACAGGCCGAAAGTTCCAGATAATTCCGGACCAAATTTTACCACCCGTTTCTTTAAATAGATAGACACAGACAGGTATATTGTCAAGTCTTTTTAAATATTTTTTCTGTCATCGCCCTCAATCCTCAGCCCTCTCCGAACCCAAAGGCAATGTAAACGAAAACGTCGCCCCCTCTCCGGGCGCGCTTTCCACCCAGATATCTCCCTTGTGAAAATCAACAATGCGCCGGGTGATGGTCAGGCCCAGCCCGCTTCCGGGGGGACGTCCCCGTGAGGTGTCTTTGACCTGCCGGAATCTTTTGAAAACGATCTTCTGATCCTCCTCACTGATGCCGATGCCGTTGTCCCTCACATCCACCCGCATAAGGTCAGATTCCACAGTCAGGGCAATGGCAATCCTGCCCTCATCGCTGTCACAGAATTTTACAGCATTGGAAATGAGATTGACCATCACCTGAATCAGACGGTCCCGGTCCCCGGAAATGACAGGACAGACATCAGGCAGGCTGAGTGACATCTGAATGTTTTTATCCCGAATCAACTGATCGTTGCTTGTCACCGCATCATCAAGAATGTCCCTGAGATTCACCAGGGAAACCTGCCACTCCATCCTGCCCGATTCCATCTTCTGAAAATCAAGAACTTGGACGATCAGACGGGTCAGCCTGTCGCTCTCATTGATGATAATCTTGGAAAATTGCTTATGCTGAACCAGATCAAGGTTCGGGTTATCATGAAGAATTTCCGCAAGTGCCCGTATGGACGTCAGAGGAGTCCGGAGTTCATGGGTAACCGTTGAGATAAACTCGTTTTTGAGCCTGTCCAGTTCCTTTAACCGCTCATTTGCCGCTTTCAGCTTCTCAGTGGCTTTTTCCAGTTCATGGCTGTATGTGATAACCTCCCGGGTTTCATCCAAGATGTTCATCACCTCTTCGATGCCCAGAGGCTCCTCCTTTACCACCGACGCCACCATCACACGAGCTGACGCGGAACCAATCGCACCGGCCAGCAGCTTTTCAGCGTAACCCATCAGACCGGCATCCGCGGTAAGCGACTTTTCCCAACTGATGTCATGTTGTTCAGCGTAACTGTGCAGGGCTTCATTGACCCGATCTTTCTCCAAAAAGCGTTCCAGCAGGGAAGTCAGATCCGGGACAGATGCGGTCCCCTTCCAACCGGTGGGGAGCGGCTTTGAACTGTCCCTTACTTTAAACACATCCACGAACAACGTGGCCTGGGTATGCTCTATTGCTGTGGGACGCGAAAAAAGGGAGACGCTGATATAAGCGCCCACATTGGCAAGCATACTCCAGAACACCGCGTGTGCAATCCGGTTGAAGCCATGCAGTCCGAACAATTCAAACGGTTTCAGCAGTTCTATCCCAAAAGGGCCTTCGGTCACGAATCGCTCGGACATCAGGCCGGCCTGGACCAGCGACGGCAGGAAAAGCGTATATATCCAGACCAGAAACCCCGCAATCAGACCCCATAGCGCACCTGCACGGGTTCCTTCCTTCCAGAATATGCCCCCCAGAATTGCCGGTGCGAACTGGGCCACAGCGGCAAAAGAAACCAGTCCGATGGAAACCAGAGGATAGAATTCCCCGATGAAACGGAAATAAGCGTAACCCAGCAGCAACACCAGCACAATCCCTCCCCGCCGGACACCCAGAAGCAGCTTGGTCATGTCTCTGTTCCGGATCAGTCGGAGAAAAGTCGGGCGCAGCAGCACCGGCATGACAAGTTCGTTGCATATCATTGTGGAGAGGGCTATGGTCTCGACAATCACCATACCGGTCGCCGCAGATGTCCCGCCGATATAAACAAGCAACGCAAGTCCCTCCTGCTGCTTCAGCATGGGCAGGGCCAGAATATAAGTATCCGCATCCACGCTCCCCTCGGGGAATTGCAGCATTCCTCCGAATGCAACCGGGAGAACAAAAATATTGATGATCAGCAAATATAAGGGAAAAAGCCACAGGGCTTTGTTCAGATGTTCCTCATCAACATTCTCAACAACTGCGAGCTGGAACTGACGGGGAAGAAACATGAAAGCCATCATGGAAAGGAAAATATAAATGGCCCAGTCCGTATGCACTCCTGCTCGGGTATCCATGGCAAGCAGGCGGTTTAATTCCGGAACTGCTCTGGCCTTGGCAAACACGTCCCCGAAACCGTCATAGATTCCGTAAGTGACAAATATTCCCACTGCCAGGAATGCAATGAGTTTCACCAGCGATTCAAATGCAATGGCCGCCACCAGTCCCTCATGCCGTTCGGTGGTTTCCAGATGCCGGGTTCCGAAAAGAATGGCAAATATCATCAGCAGCAATGCCACATAAAAGGTGGTGTCCTTAAAAAACGGAACGTCGGCAAAGTGGATGGGCATGATAATCATCGGGTACTGCTTGATGATCAGAAAACTGGCGGATATGGCTTTCAGCTGAAGTGAGATATAAGGAATAATTCCCAACACGGCAATAACGGTGACCACGCCTCCCAGAGTTGTGCTTTTGCCGTATCGGGAACCGATGAAATCCGCAATGGAGGTGATCCGATGAACTTTGCTGATCCGTATGATCTTCCGTAACACCAGCCATCCCAACGCCGCCATCAGAGTAGGGCCGATATAAATGGTCAGAAAACCCGGTCCGTCGCTGACAGCGCGTCCCACACTTCCGTAAAATGTCCAGGCAGTACAGTAAACCGCCAGAGAGAGTGCATAGATATAGGGGTTGCTGACAATGCTGCGGCCGATCTCGGCATGCCTGTCGCCCACATACGCGATGGCAAAGAGAAGGCCCATGTAGCCAAACGAGAAGAAGAGGATGCTTGCCGTTTCCAACATATTGATATCACGTCTGAGAGGTTAAAGAAAATGTAGGGTGGGTGTAGCGAAGCGGAACCCACCATGTACGGCGGAACCCACCATGTACGGCGGGAACCCACCATGTAAGGCGGGAACCCACCATGTACGGCGGAACCCACCATGTACGGCGGAACCCACCATGTACGGCGGGAACCCACCATGTGCGGATGTATGGTGGGTTCCGCTTCGCTGCACCCACCCTACATTCTGAGGAGCTCAGTTATTCATCTCTGAATTCTTCAATTTCTGACTTGGTTTTCGTGGCAAGAATGATCAGTATAATCAGCAGGGCCCAGGCCATGAAAATATATAAATACAGCAGGGGAATGCCGAACACCATGGTTTTCAGATCGAACAGGCACAGGATGGGATAATTGAACACAATACTGCCCAGCAGAAACAAGGCCAGCAATCGTTTGTTTTTTCTTTTTGCAGGGTTCATGGGTGAAAAGTGAAAAGTTGGAATTTATGTTTCAGGTTTCAACTTACAGTGCCTTATGGCACTTTCATCCAGCATTCTGGCCAGTCCGCCTCTGTCAGACGGGAGAAATCCCAGACATTTTTCCCATACTTCGTCATCTTCCATGCAGAAATAAACCTGGATATCCGGGGCAATTTCCTTTATCCGGGAGGCCACCCTGTGATACAGGCGCATACGGAGCGGCTTAAAATAACGCATCTTACCATCCAGACCCGGAACCAGTTCCCCGTAAACGATCTTTGAACCGGGGAACCGTTTTTGTATAATCGGTTTCAGGGACGGCATAAAACGGAAAGCGCCAAGACTTATCCAGACAATATTGTCCGCAGACACATAAGAAAATATCTTTTCAACCACCCGCGTATAAGCGTCTTCGCAGCCATCATAAATGAACATGGGGTCAAAATGAAAGGCAAGCGGGTATCCGTAAGCCTCACATTTTGCAGCCGCCCTGAGCCTTGCAGAAAGCGAGGCCGTACCCCGCTCCTCGCTGTGAATGACTTCCTCTGTGTTCAGAGACCAGGCCACAATGGTTTTACGATTGTGGCGGAGTCGTTTCAAGTTTTCAATGGCGACGGTTTTGGTTTTCAGTTCCAATACAGCGTGAGACTGTTCGGAAAATTTCGGCACAAGCAGATCCGAGAGGCCGGTCATTTCCTCCCAGATCATGCTGTCCGTAAACTCTCCGGTCCCGATTCTGCACACCTTTTTTTCCAGAAACATCTGGTCAAGCTCTGCCGTCATTTCCTCCTGATTGACAAAATACTGAAGCACAGGCGGGTGAAAATAGGACTGCAATATGCAGTACGAGCAGTCCATGGTGCAGAAGGTTCCGATATGCAGAATTTTGTAACCGCAACAGGTGTAATCGCGGGTGCCGGGACATTCTCTGATGAAGGCACCTTTGTTCCGGGTAAGGAAAAGCGTCTCCTTTCCTTTCTGAACAGGATCATCAGCAGAAGATACCACCTCAAACACCTTGCCCGCATCCTGAACAGTTACGGACGGCATATCCAAACGTGACCGGATGGCAAAGCACCTGAGGATATCTTCCGCCTGCTGATCAATATATAACGATGAAAGCCTCTTCAGCACAATCTCTCCTTCAGCTAAGAGGGCTGAGTCTCAGAGGGACTGTCCTCTGCACCTTGGGCTTCAACAAGCTTGCATACCACTTCACACGCTACCTTCAGTGAGACTTTGCTCATGTTGAGAACCAGATGATAAAGGTCCGGATGATCATAGTCCTTCTTGCCGAACTTGCGGTACAGGTTGATCCGCCGTTTATCATCCATTTCCACAGCCTGCGTCGCCTGTCTGGTGGTAAGATCATAATGGCTTTCCATAAATTTCACCCGGTCATCTTTCTCACCGATAAGGAGCAGATGGAAGGCATTTTTCTGATCTTTCAGAATATACTGACCGCCCCTTCCAATGATGATTGTGTTTCCCTCATCAGCTATCTTGGAAATAATCGTACGCAGCGAATCAACATATATTTCTTCGTCAATATACCCTCTTTTGTCATCCAAAACACGATCAACCAGGCTCTTGGGTACCACGCCGGAAATAAATTTCAGGAATTTCCCGCCTGCTTCCTTTTCAATGGATTCCACCCAGTTGGTTGAGACTTTTGCTTTTGTCGCAACCATTTGGATGATTTCATTATCCACAAGAGAATATTCCATTTTCGAGGAAATCATTTTGCCCAGTGTTTTACCACCGGCACCGAATTGTCTGGAAACAGTAATGACAGCCATAGAATCTCCTTTCATTGGTCATTGGTCAGTTGCAACTGACGATTAATCAATCATAATAATTCTGATGAAATCAAAGTTCAAAGTAAAAAGTTGAAAGCCAGCGGGACTTTTCACTTTTCACTTTTCACTTTCAACCTTATATTGTTTGCACTCAATTCAACAGACTTCAGGCAGATATTATTCCTTATCAAAACTGAAACTTTATTTCAATAAAAAAATTTATAAAAATTTCAGACATTAATATTTATCTGAAAAGGCAAAAAAAAATCCTGATTATAACAGCCTTAAACTTGCTGGTTCTAATGCTTTTTGTGGTCTCAGGCAATATGACAACGGATTTCAAGGCTTCATCCTCCGATCCCGCTGTCATATTTCCGGTTGCGGCACGGGATGTCAGCTGTCCGGAGGCCGGCTTTCAGGCCGCAACCACAAAAAACCGTCAGAACCAGGAATGTTCATGTCAGAAAAAATCATGCTGGGAAAGGGGCAAATCCCGCGACTACTGTTACATAACCCCCGTGAACTCGAATCCCAATTTTATCTGGAGTTTTTCTGTCCGTTTGAAAACTTCTTTCAGCATGGTCTGTTCCAGACGGGAGAGTTTCTTAGGATTGATGTAGTTATCGGGCTTTCCATTTTCTTCAATAACCGCTGTCACCTGTCGCACAATTCTTAACTGCATCAGAAAGCCATAAGCCTGTTTAAGATCGCCGTAATCTTTTTCGTTCATAATATCTCTCTTATGCAGTTGGCGCAGCCTTTCCAAGGTATTTGTTTCTTTGATCCTGTTTTGCAGAGCATATATCCTCGCAAAATCAACAATCGGCACCATTGCTCTTTTTATGTCGAATTTGTTGCGATGTTCGCCTTTTGACTCAACAACAAAATTCCGGAAAAAACCGATGGGAGGTCTGAAATGCAGTGCGTTTTCAGTGAGATGGCGTAAAAAGCCCTTGCGTCTCCCGACAGAACCGAACAGACAGCCGCGCAATGAATCAATAAGTGTCATATCCCCGTAAGCACCTCTGAAATCGAAAAAAATACTTGCCTGAAGCAGATCTTCAGCTTCTGCTGCAGAAATCCATTCACTGAAATACTCTTTCCAGACAGACAGCGGCTGGCACCATTTTGGGTTCTTTGCCATAATGCCCCCCTCACAAAAAGTATATCCTGCCTCGTCCAGCCAGGCACAGACTTTTTCCCCGAACTTCAGAAAATAGTCCCTCACCTGTTTTTCCGATTCTTTGGGCACATCCTCAAATATGATGGCATTGTCCTGATCCGTTTTCAGGGTCTGTTCCTGCCTTCCCTCACTGCCCAGAATCATAAATATGAATCTGACCGGCGGCTGTCCCAGTTCATCAATGGCAAAAACGATCAGTTTATGTAAGATGGCATCCGAGATTGTCGTTATCAGCTTGTTGACATTTTTTGCCTTTGCGCCGCTGTAAATGAGGTTTTTGATGATTCGGGGCAGCCTGGCATGCTTGTTCATAATCTCCTCTCTGGTCCCTGCCTCGGAAATCTCACGAAGAAAAAAGAAAGGCGACTGTCCCTGAGCATTAAGGAGATCACTGTTGGTCACAACGCCTGTAACTTTGTCATCGGCATCTGTGACAGCAAGATGTTTGATACCCTGCTGCATCATTGACATAAGTCCTTCAAAAACAAGAGCCTGGGCCGAAATGGTGCGCAAAGGTGAAGTCATGACCCCGGAAACGCTTTTCTGGATATCATATCCCTTTGAGATCACTTTCTTTCTCAGATCATTGTCCGTAACAAGACCCACAAAATCTCCTTCATCATTTTTGACAAAAACAGAACTGCATCTGCTATTGCTCATTATCGTTGCCGCTTCCCGGATTGACATATTTATATCGCAAAAGAGCAGACTGCCGGTGTAAATGCCTGAAATCGGCTGATTGAAAAATTGCAGGCCATCCTCCGGGGAGTGCGCTGTTTTTGTAATGATTGACGCATAAGATTTGTCAAGCATCCGCTTACCGAAAGTATCAGTGAAATATTCGGAGAGAGGTTTATATCGGGCGCAGATATCCAAAAATTTTTTTTTGGACAAAATATAAAAATACGACTTTTCTTTGGTTTTAAGCGTCCGGACTGAGATGCCATTGTTTACCAGTATGGAAATTCCACCATAGACATCTCCCTCACTCAGCAGGCCCCGTAATCTCTTTTTGCCGCTTCTTTCCTCATAATAACGTTCCACAGCCCCTTTTTGAATGAAATAAATATGCTCAACAAGTGAACTGCCCTGAACAAGCACTGTCATATCCTTGGGATAATGCACGATAGAGAGCTGGGACGCGACTTTTTCAATTTCCTCTTCCGGAAGGAACGAAAACGGAATCACTCCTGACAGAAACTGAAACGCCTGACCCGTTGCCATGATCGCCGAATATGACTCATCACGCATGAGTTTGCTGTAAATTTTCACAAAAAATTCATGAAAGGGCTCAGAGCGGTTGCAGACATCTGAAAATATTGTCTGGGGAATGATATAGAGTGATGCTTCCTGGACAACTCTGACCGTTCGTATTGCAAGACCTGCGTTCATCAGTGATGCTATGGCTCCGCACACTTCACCCGGTTTGAGAAAACCGCTCCGAATTTTTTTCCCCTCTGAATCATAATAAAGTTCCAATGAACCAGTTTTTATTACGAAGATATCCTCTACCGCTGATTTGCCCTGAACAGATAAAATAGTGTCTTTGGCGCATCTCTTTTCGGATATATTGTCGGCAATCTTTTGCAGTTCATTTTCCGGAAGAAAAGAAAACGGTTTTAAATTTGACAAAAACTGAAACACCTCGTTGCTCATGGATTCTCCTTTTCCCTTTGGCAAGCCCCCTTCGGAAGGCTCAGGGAGCGACCCGGTCCCTGAGCCTGTCAAAGGGGCATATTGTTTACTCAAGTTTCGCACCCCCAAAACCTCTCGCAAAGGCGCAAAGAATAAAAATTCTG
>JAOZLU010000656.1 GCA_029934695.1 Desulfobacterales bacterium
CATCGAACATCGAACATCGAACATCGAACATCGAACATCGAACATCGAACATCGTTTTTGGCCGGGTACTTACACAAATAATGCAGATTAAAAGGGTCATGTTCCATTTCCAGCAGTCTGATCGTGGATGGCATCATAAGCGGTGATATAATCAAATGCGTCCCCGGGAAGTTTTTGAAATGATCGAAATATAGCCTCCTCCGATCCTGCTCTCTTTAAACTGAAGCATGGAATCATTATTTGAAAAAATATAATTTATATCAGGTTTGTAAAAATAAAACCAGGGATGTGAATCCATGTCTTCAATCAATATTGTTTTGGTTTTTAACCCTTTCAGATATGTTTCTATATAAATATCCGAAATCCATCGGTCTTGTATAATACTCCGTTTTGATGAGGAATACAATCCCGGTTTGTCCCTTTTTAAAAGGTTCATTTCAATCAGCATCGGTATCAGGCTGAATATCGCGTTCTCAGTTGCCCTGTTACTCCCATACAAAGCACTCAGTTTTGAGCGTATCAGCCTGGTACTGCATTGCTGCTGCACTTTGAAAACAGATCCAAGCAGATTGCATAATGAAAAAGCAATGGGATAAGCGCCGGCAATCATTGAAAGATATAGCGCGTTCCTGTCTGAGTTGGGAAAAGATGAGAAACTTTTCACGCCTTTTTTGCCCTGAACCGTTTTTATTTTTACTGTCCGGGAGACTGTCGGATGTGACATGATTCTCTTTACGACTGAGAATCCTTTCCCGACTCTGTTTTTCCCTTTAAATTCTGTTCCGAGCTGCTGTACGATATGCTCTTTGCTGATTGAACCGGTTTCAAAAAGATCATAAAAGGAACTTTCCAGCACCTCAATGGGGATTCTCTGATTGATACCGATATAAAAATTATTTCTCTTCATTGTCAACCCTGACGAACATGAGGCATTCCAAATTCGGAATAATCTCGCTGTCCGTGTGAAATGCGGTTTTCCAGTGTTCTTTTTCCGCGGTTAATTTTCTTTTCCTGGACTCCCGGATATTCCCAATGCCGATTCGGTTCAGCTGCTTTTCCTGAAAATTCAGAGCCTTCTCCTTGTTTGACCGGATCCGGTTTATATTGGACATCATTTTCGCTTCCATATCCCTGTACGCGGATTCCAGGCAGATTTCACTTTTCTCTCGAATCTCTTCAAATATGTTCCCCGTGTCCGGCGGTGAGATTTTTCCCTTTATTTCAAACAGAGACGATGAGGAATCCATGAGCTTGCTCCAGATGTCCTCGGCAAGTGTCATGAATATCTCATTATTATCCGCCATAAATAACGGGATCACGGAGGACAGGGATTCATAAGCATTTTTCAGGGAGAGATGCCATAATGTCCAGTATCCCCTTACCCCCGGAGTTTCCGCTGTTTCAAGAACAGGGATGGGCTGATCAGGATGATAGATCACCGCTTCTGCAAGCATTTTCGAGATATGGGGATGCTGGAGCGTCAGATGAACGGTTCCGGGGGTTTCCAGGGCGATTTTGGCATCAAAGGTGTAATCGGACCATTCCTGCCCGGGAAATCTGAGATGATAGCCAAACAAAGACGGTTTTACGCCGCCGTCTTTTGTCTGCAAGTACGACAGCGTGAGGTTTTCCAGCCAGTGCGGCAGGGGGCTGTGTTTCAGATCATCGCTTTTGTCTGTGGTGATTTCTTCGTCCTTGAGTGACGGAAGGAGGCTTTCTGTGGACTGGTACGCGGTGAGTTTGTTTCTGATCTCCTCCAACCATTCCTCCCCGGCTTCTTCAAACCGGGCCGGATCGAGCAGAGAGGTGATAAAAAGATGATTGATCTTTTTGTTGTCCAATGTGGAATCAAGAACGTCGGAGGTCTTGTCAATTCCCGACTGCTCCAGTATGGTGTCCAGCTTTTCCTCAATGACCTCATACACTCTTTCGTCAATGGAATTGTCAAGAAGCAGATTATAAGCCATGACTTCGTGTTTCTGGCCGATACGGTCAACCCTGCC
This sequence comes from Desulfobacterales bacterium, assembly GCA_029934695.1. Classification (GTDB taxonomy): domain Bacteria; phylum Desulfobacterota; class Desulfobacteria; order Desulfobacterales; family 4be13; genus JAOZLU01. The sequence goes on from JAOZLU010000656.1 coordinate 2,004, forward strand.
GATCCTCTGCTCAATGACCATGGGGTTCCAGGGCAGGTCGTAATTGAACACGATATGTGCGAACTGCATATTCAGGGATTCTCCAGCAGCGTCCGTGGATATGAGGATCTGGCTCTGTTCTCTGAAGCGTTTCAGGGCATTGACTCTTAGATCAAAATTCATTTTGCCGTTGATGACTTCGCAGCGGTATCCCCTTTCTTCCAACACTTGTTTCAGCATCTTCTGGGTCGCGATGAATTCGGTGAAAACAAGGAATTTCAGGTCAAAATCGTCTTCTTTTCTTTTGAGCCGGTCAAACTGTTCCAGAAGGGATTCTGTTTTGGCGTCGGTTTCGGTGCCGATGCAATCCTCGGCCATTCGGATCAGGTTTTCCAGTATGACGGTTTCAGGGGTATCCGCTGCTTTGCGGTTCTCTGTTTCATCGAATGCGTTTGCATCGTAATCAAACTCGGTTTTGTAATCAAATCCCGTATCCACATTGTTCTCAATAAACGTGTCTTCGTCATGGTTGTTTTCTTCTTCCCGGAGCCTCTGCAATCGGCCTTTCATGGTTTCATAAACGGCCCGGACCGAGCTGCTGACCATGCGCTGGAACAGCACCATGACAAAGCCGTAAGAGACATTTTTGGTGGTCACGGCTTTGTTGAATCCTGTTTTGATATAATCTGTCACGGCTTCGTAAAGGGCTTTCTGCTTTTTATGTTTCTGTTCATCGCAGAAGACCAGCAATTTTTCCGTTCTCCGTTTGTTGAACAGGGGGTTCCCGTCATAGTCAATGGCCTGTCTTTTCTCGGTTCGGATGACAAAAGGCTCCAATTCGGAAGGCTGGGGCGCGCCCTGGCCTGCGAACGCGTCCGCGTCGAGAAGTTTCAGGATGCGTCTGAAATGGTCTGATTTGCCGCGGTGCGGCGTGGCAGAGAGCAGGAGAACATTGGGGATGGCGTTGCACAGGGTTTCTGCCATGATAAATCTGGACACTGTATGGCTCGCACCGCCGACTTTGTGGCATTCGTCTATGATGAGCAGATCAAAGTCGGCTTCAATCGCGCTGTTGATTCTGTATTTGTTGTATTCTTCAACTTTTTCCTTGGACCAGCCTTTGCGGGATTTAAGGGGTCTTAAAGCGTCTGTTGAGACAATCAGGCGGTGGTGCTGTTTCCAGATATTGATTTCATTGTCCGCTTCTAACCGGGTGAAGGTTCTTGTGAGGGTGTTGATCTGTTCTGTGTCATAGATATGAAAGTCTTCGTTAAAATGCGCCTTCAGCTCCTGTTTCCATTGGAGCATGGCGGATTTGGGGACGATGATCAGGACGCGTCTGACAATGCCTTTGAGTCCGAGTTCTTTCATCACCAGACCGGCTTCGATGGTTTTCCCCATGCCCACTTCGTCAGCAAGCAGGAAGCGGACAAAGGAGCCGCTGATGATTTTTTCCAGGGCGAGGATCTGATGCGGCAGGGGCAGGAGGCTGCTTTCAAAGGGGGCGAGAACGCTTTGCCGGGCTATTTCATTTTTGATTTTGGAGGCAATGGCGAGAAAGCGGATGTGGGACGGAACAATTTTTTTATGGGATTCTCTGAGGTCGGTTTCGTTGATGTCAAGGATTTCTCCTGTGGCGAGTATTCTGATCTGGCAGATGGTTTTGCCGAATAATCTGCGTTTTGAAATGAGTTCGATTTCCTGGTCATGATAAATCATAATGCGTTCTCCAATGTTTTGTTCAATATTTTTTCAATAATTCCGGATCGGGAAAATCCGTTTCATCCTCTTATCCGTTGTCATTTTTATCGGGA
>JAOZLU010001156.1 GCA_029934695.1 Desulfobacterales bacterium
TGCGTTATTTTTCTAAGAGGAGATGTAACGCTATGAAGAATCTGAGAATTGGTTTGCTGTTTGCATTGTGTGTCTTTTTTGTGTGTTCTGTATCATCTGATGCATCGGGTGGTGATACATGGGAAGCAGGCGATGTCTGCTATTATGTCGTCAAAAAGGTGAAGAGCAACGAATGTGTTATCGGCTCACTGTATATCAACAAAGTGAGCGGAGGGGTTGCCAATATTGCCGATCTTGACAAAGACGGCAATAAGGGAGAGCCTTACAATATGAGCATCAGCCGGTTGGACAGAATGTGTGTCAGATGGTATGCTGAGGCACTGAAGCAGAAGAAAGGCTGTGAAGAAGGAAAATAATCCGGCAGCCCGACGGACAGACGGGGGCTGAATCGCTGGCGTAAGCCCCCGTTTTCAGATGACTTTTGCTGTTTTATTCTGTATCGGCGGCTGTTCTCCGCATGGCAAAATGACATGAGATTCAAATACGATATCAGAAAAAGCGAACAGATCAGAAAAAATCCGAAACGTGGGATTGGATTTGACGATGTGCAGGAACTGTTTGAACATTATTATTATGAAGACCTAAGATGTGACGATCCGACCCAATACTCCGCCACCGGCTGGGTGCGGGGAAAGTTGTACACAGTGATCTATGAACAGAGGTCTGACAATGAGGGTTTGTATTATCACCTTGTAACCCTGTGGAAGGCGACCAGACAGGAGGTGAGGATTTATGTCGAAAACAGCTAAGAAAATTCCGACAGCTGACGAGATAGCTGAAATGGCGGACAGAGGAGAGGACATTTCAAGATTTTTTACCGGTGACGGCAGAATGAAACCGCCTCTCAGCAAATCCGGAATGCAGTCTGTCAGTGTCGATTTCACTCCGGAAATGCTGCATCAGTTGGATGATATCGTCAGAGAAGTTAATATCAGCAGACAGGCTGTTATAAAAATGTATATACGTCAGGCAATTGATCAGTATTATATGGCTAAAAAGGCGATGGCTTCATAAAACATAAAACCCAAAAAAATAACCATCAATGAAGCGGACGGCGGGGGATGGTTCTCAACGGAAGGTTTCAGGAAATCCCCCGCCGCCGCTTATCTCATCGTTATT
>JAOZLU010000657.1 GCA_029934695.1 Desulfobacterales bacterium
TTCCGGGGAATATGACAGCGGATATGAGGATGAAACGGATATCCGTTCAATCCCGGAATCCGTTGTCATCAGGCGTTCTGGTTCAAACTCATTTTCAACGCTGCCAATTCCCGGTGCATCCTGTCTTCTAAAAATTTCCGCTGATGTTCAAACTCATACCGGTCTTCATCTGCTTTCAGACGGATCATATCCCCGAAACGCAGAACAACATTTGCAAACGGTTTCGGCAGTAAAAACCTGTCCCAACTGTTAAAATACCACGCTCTGTCCGCGGCAATGTAAAACGGGACAATAACTGCATCCGCTTCGTATGCCAGTCGGATCGCACCGGATTTTACTATGCCTGCGGGCCCTCTCGGCCCGTCAATGATGTGGGCCGAGAGTCTGTATTCTTTCAGATGGTCTGTCATCAGTTTCAATGCTTCACGGCCTCCTTTTGAAGAAGACCCTCTGATCGGATGCCAGCCTGACAGCTTGGCAACGCCGGCAATAATTTCCCCGTCACGGCTTTTGCTGATCATCAGACCGGGATGATAACCCTCGTATTTTTTAAAGTGCCGGATTGCAGAAAAAAATTGCTGGTGATAAGCACAAAGTAGCACAGTGCCGTTTTTTTCCGAATAATACTTTAGCCATGTATTTTCATTTTCAACTCGGAAACGAAATGTCTTGGAATATAAACGAGTTAGATGATACAGCAGCGACTGTGCAAAATCGGTGGTGATAAATTGTTTTATTTTCACGAGCATTTATCTCCTCTTTCTGATGTTATGGATTCTGATTACAAGCTTCATCTGCCACAGAAACAATATGTCAATATGTCAGGCTGTTGCCACACGGCTCGGCTCGGGTTGACAAATCCGAGCCATGTCCGCCGGATTTGCCAATCCGGCGGGAGCGAGGGCCGCATGGCTCGGCTCGGTTTTTTGCACAACATGCAAAAAACCGCTCGCTGCACTCGCTCAATTTTTGCACTCCTTCCGGACAATCTTTTTGTTAAGAGCTATAGGGATGGAATTATTTGGGATTGGTAAGGAAATATGGTTTATGGCGGTTTTGATAAAGCAGAAACAGACTGAGTTTGTCAAAAAGCAAGCTGCCTGAAAATATCCTGTGCAATTTTTATCGTACGCTCGCAGTCTGCTTTATCGGGAAAGCCTTCGGGAAGAAGTCCTTCTTCTGCGGGATATCTTCCAATATATATACTGTCAATAAAGTTAAGGGCCTCTTCCTCCATACTCAGGCTGATATGGTAATCCTGGGACAAACTCACGAGTCTTCTTATGTTGTGTGTCCTTTCCAAATCCCATCCTTTTTTCAGAAGGGCATATTTGATGGCCTCTCCAGCAGCCTGCTGGGCATTATAACATGCGCCTCTGTAGAACTCTCCGTCTCTCAGATACACTGCCTGCGCCATATCTTCCAATGCCAGTTTTTTCCATTTCTCCAGAACATCCATGTATAAAATTCCTTCCTGTTTCCGATTCACCTCTTCAGTCGTTCCGATCCTTTATTTACAGGCATTTCAATCCGCTTTATCGGGCTGGACGGGATTTGCAATCCCGTCCGGATTGTTCCGATGCTCCGGTGACAGGGCGGAAATATTGCGGCTTGGATTGCAAATCCCATCCGGCCTGATGAATCTGTCAATCCAACGGTTATTTACAAGCATTTCAATCCGGTTTATAAGGTCTGCCCAGAGAACTCGGAGCGGTCCCCGAAAAAATTTTAATGACCGATTTCATCCACGGCTTATTCTCGACCCGGCGTAGCACGGAGTCTTTCTGGACAAGGCCCATGAGCAAAAGGGTAAAAATCATCAAAGGGAACGGGGCCACCTGAAAAACCTGGGCAGGCACCGATGGGAACCATCCTTGGAGATAGATGCCCAGCACCTGCAAAAAGGAGAAAAAATAGGCCCCGAGAGCGACTTTTATCGGATGCCAGCCCCCGAAAATAACAATCGCAAGGGCAATCCATCCTGTGCCTTCTGCTCCCTGGGGACGTCCCCACCCCGGTTTGACGGAAAGTGAAAACGCAGCCCCTGCAAGTCCCACAAGCAGGCCGCCGCATACCGCATAAAAGAGTTGCACTTTTTGAGGACTGATTCCCCTGGCATAAGCCGCCCCGGGATGCTCCCCCACAGCCCTCAGTTCAAGACCTCGGGGGGTTCGATAAATATACCACCAGCAAAAAGCGATGAGAAGCAGGCTGAGATAAACCGGCAGGTTATGGTTAAAAAAGACCGGGCCGAGGAACGGGATATCTTTTAAAAGTGGAATCGGAAGCGGCCAAACCTGCGGCCCTTGCAGGCGAGAGTAGGAATTTCCCATAAAATACGCCAGATCACGAGTCATAAGCGTCAGGACAAATCCCACCGCGACTTGGGACTGTCCCAGATAAATGCTGAAAACAGCAACAACGGCCGCCACCATAGCCCCTGCGGCCGCACCTGAGACAAATCCCATCACCAAGCTGTCTGTCTCAAAAGCAACCACAAAAGCAGTCATTGCGCTCAATAATATGGACCCATCCAAAGAAAGATTGATGAGGCCCGCCTTTTCCGTAATCGTCTCCCCCAGCGCGGCCAGTACAATAGGGACAGCCCCGGCAATAACGCTGGCAAATAATATCGTGAAGTTCAGTTCAATTGTCATTTATCATTGGTCAGGGGTCAGGGGTAATTGTCTGCTACTCCGCCATGCATGAATGCCAAGTGTCGCCAGTACGAGGGTTCCCTGTATGACACCGCTCAGGGATGAATCCAACTGAAGCATCATAGGCAGTTGGATGCTTCCGACATTGAGGCATGCGAAAAAGAATGCCACTGCCGGAGCGATCCATACATTGTAGTTTGCAAGCATCACCACAAGCAACGCCAGATATCCGTAGTTGCTGGAAATGGCCGGCAACAGGCGATGATAGACTCCTGTGACTTGGATACTTCCGGCGAGGCCAGCAAACCCGCCTGCAAAAATCATGGCAAGGAGCATCCATCTGCCGGGTTTCAATCCGAACAGATAGGCCGCGTCAGGGTTGCTCCCGATGGCTTTCAGATTTAAGCCGATCCGGGCATAACGCAGTATCAGTGCGGTCATCAGGAGCGCAGTCAGGGCAAGAAAAAGTCCCGCAGGCGAAAGGCGTATGGCAGACAGATAAGACAGCCACAGCTTTGACGGGAAAAGTTCCGTTCCGCTCATGGAGGCGATGCCGGGGCGTTTCCAGGGACCGAATATCAGCCACAGGATGATCCCCTGGGCGACAAAATTCATCCCAAGTCCCGCGAATATCTCATTTACGCCGCCCTTTGTCTTTAAAAAACCGGCAATCATCGCCCATATCCCTCCGCCGATAATTCCGGCGACAAAAGACAGGCTCAGAAAAAATATGGGCATATCACTTTCAACCCCGGTGCGGAGAATATATGTTGTAAACACAGCACCCATCATCATCTGACCTTCCACGCCGATGTTCCAAAGGCCGATTCTGAAGGTGTAAAGAAGTCCGCACGCACAGAGAGTCAGCGGAATCCAGGCATTTATCACATGAGCAAATTTGTTCCACGAACCCAATGATCCTTTGAAAATATGATAATACGCCTCAAACGGCGGCGCGCCGGCAAGGCGTAGGATCAAAGTGGTGAAAAAAAATACGGCGATGATCGCCATTATGATTTCACAGATATGTCGAAAGAATATTTTCAGATTATTTGATGAAAATTCCATTGTTTCTTTATCCCAAAATATCAAACATCAAACATCAAACATCAAACATCAAACATCAAACATCAAACAT
>JAOZLU010000658.1 GCA_029934695.1 Desulfobacterales bacterium
TGCTTCTGTGGTCTGAGCAGCAGTTTCAAATATTTTTCTTTGGTGAAGCCTGCCATCTTTCACCGCTCCCGGCCTGTCGGAAGATGTTTTCCAAAATAACCAATATAAACACACCGGTTCTGATAATCAGGAAGAAAATGAAGCCTGAAGGATGCCGGAAAATTCTTTATGTGGAGACCAAAAAATTTTCTTGACCCGTCAGGCAGGGTGAACATTCTGTATCTGCCGAGTTTTTTATTCGTTTTTACAGAGTCGCTTTCATCGGTAAAGTCAAGGTTGCTCAGTTCTCTGAGTTCAGCATCACTGTTGCTGCTTTCAATATGGTTGTTGAGCAATGTCAGATTTTCCCATAAGCGATTGAACAGGGCATCACTGACGGATAAATTCAGAAAATTTCTTTTACTCTGCCTGCAAAAAATCAGATTCGGAAATTCTGCCTGTCTGCCGGCCCAGAAAACCTGACCTTTTCGGCAATTATTTTTTCTCTGTTCGGCTATGCCTCGGAAATGCTGTTTCCAGTGTCTGACAGTTGAGCAGTTTCTAACCAGGCAATGACGATCTGTGAGTTCTCCGTTTTTTCTCAACTGTCTCTGAAGAAGCCTGATTTCAGCGACTTCCCAGCAACCAGAAGATTTGAAGCTGACTGATATCTTATTTAAAATTACCGCCGCTCCGAGAGAGGGCATTCTGCTCTCAGTCCCTGAAAGAAAAAAATCTGATAATTCAAATTGTTCCAAGGCAGCATGGTCATGTTCGGGAATCCGGGGACAGGATGTTTTGTCAATTAAGGATTTCACTCTGCTCTGATACGTTTTGTCCTGCTTTTCGAGCCAGTTGCGAAGATAATAATTATCAGCGAGGCGAATCTGATACCACCCGGGGTCAAACGCGTCGCTTACCCGGACAGCTTCAAACCTGTTGTCAAAGGCTGCCGCCACAACACTCAGGAAAGACAGGAGATTATTGTCGCATTCGGTCTGTGACGCAAACGGAAGGGACTCCTCATTAAGAATAAGATACTCCATCAGAAATCCACCAGTTTTTTCAGATTATTGTCCCATTCATCAAGAAATCCTCCGGGCCATTCATCAAGTCTGCCATCCGCATCAATAAAAGGCTGTGTGACTTCAATGGCGTGTTCTCTGCTGTCCGCATCCCTTGAAAAGTAAGACAGGGACAAATTTTCCGGGGAAATGCTGCGCTGTCTGACTTTGACACGGATGCTGTTGAGGAAATGATCGCTGTGTGTCTCAATGATAATCTGCACACCGCTCTGGGCTGCCAGACAGATGAGGGTGGCGATTGCAGACTGTCCCGCGGGATGCAGATGGGCTTCCGGGTTTTCAATAATAACAAGGTCACCCGGTTTTGACGCAAGCACGGCCGTCACCACCGGCAGGATATGTGTCAGGCCGAAGCCGACATTCACAGGCCTGAAATTTTCAGTGTGTCCGCAGGGTGTCGAAAATTTATACAGCAGACTTGCCTGATTCACTTCCGGAATAATATTGGCTGTCACCTTCACGCCGGAGGATATTTCGGACATCCACGCGTCAATGTTGGCAAGGAGTGTCTCCTCTTTCGCTTTTTCATGTTGCAGGGCCGTGTTTTCCAGCGGTTCCGAACCGTGTTCTGCAATGAAATGCGCTGTGTATTCACCGTTGTTGCCGAGAGAATGAAGTGTGCTGATGTCATAGTCGGAAACAGGAAAAATATCTCTGGAATCTGTTCTCTGGGCTGCGAGGTATTGAAACCGGGGTGCGAAAAGGATATTTGCCGGATTTATCCGTTCGGGATCAATACGCCTCAGGGGTTGCAGATTGGATTTTTTTTTGCAGGCAAATTCCAGGTGCAGATGCTCATTGTTTTCCCAATGCAGGGAGACGGAAAACACCTCATTTTCAGCGTCAGCCGAGAGCGCGTCCCTGCCGTTTCCGATGCTGACGAGGCGGCCGTTGAGCAGAAGCCCGTACTTTGTCAGGGTGTTCTGTTCAAAAGACTGCCGTATCAGCAATAAAATCTGGATAAGAGATGATTTGCCCATGTTGTTGATCCCGGCAACAACTGTCAGGTTGCTCAGGATCAGTTCTGTGTCTTTTAATACTTTGAAGTTTCTGACGGTAATCAGTTCCAGCATTTCAACTCCTTTATAACATTGGGGCTGTTCAGAAAAAATTTTGGAGGGCAGTTTTCTGTCAGACGGCCTGTCTCATACCCGGAAAGGTGCGTTTAAGCCTCAGAAATGACCGCATTTTAAGCATTTTTGTCATAATTACAAAGTGTTGACGTGGTCAGCATCTCAAGTCAGACCGACTGGCCCACTGCTTTCTCCTTCGGGTTGGGCTTCTTCAATCAGTCTTCGCTCCCGCTCCAACTCTCGCCGTAATTCCTCCTCGGTAGGCAGATAGAGCATGTATTTGGATGCGAAGAGCTGCTTGTTGTCGTTGAGTACGGAGTATCGGGCGATGGTTTCGTTATTTTTTGCACAAAGAATAAGACCGATGGTCGGATTGTCGCCCGCTGTGAGGTATTTGTCATCAAACATTCTGACATAGCTGTCCATCTGACCGATATCCTGATGGGTGATTTTGCCAATCTTCAGATCAATCAGCAGATAGCACTTCAGAATACAGTTATAAAAAACAAGATCGACATAGAAAAATTCGTCTTCATACTGAAGGCGTTTCTGACGTGCGAAAAATGCAAAGCCCTTACCTAATTCCAGAAGAAATGACTGGAGATTGTCTATAATTGCAGATTCCAGTTTTGATTCGTGGATTTGTTTGGAATCAGGCAAACCAAGAAAATCCAGGATATAAGGATCTTTCATGCTGTCAGCCGGAGTTTTTATCAGTTGTCCTTTTTTTGCCAATTCCAGAACTCCGTCTTTATCTCTGCTTTTCAGAAGTCGTGCGAAAAGAAAAGAGTGAATCTGTCGTTCCAGAACAGGAACACTCCAACCTTCTTTTTCGGCCTCAATCTCATAAAACAGACGTTCATTTTTATGCTCAACCTTGCTCAATGTGCGATAGTGGGACCAGCTTAACAGGGGTGAAAATCCTTGGATGGCCTCACTTTTTTCAACTGCCAGGCTCAGATCATCCAAAACTCCACAAGCCTTGTGGAGTTTTTCCCCGGAAATCAATTCTTCACAAGTCTTGTGGCGAATTTTGGGATCACGGTTTGAATACACAGCATAGAACTGCCTGAAATACCATAGATTTGTTGAAGAGAATCCTTTGCCATATTTTTTATTCAATTTCGCAGAAAGCTCTTTGATCGTTTGCTTGCCATACTCAGCCCGCCCCTCACCTTTCTGAACATACTGGACTATCTCTCGTCCGATGTGCCAGTAGGCAATGATCATTCCGCTATTAACTGTGCGAACAGCATTTATTCTCGCCTGCTCCAAAATGCTTACGACACGCTCAAAAAGGCTGTCCTCCGGTTTTGGCAATTCTTCTGATTTTTTCCTCATCAATTGTAAACCTCGTTTTTTGTCCTTAATCCTTAAACGGCTATTTTGGATACAAAAAAGGGCTGTTTAAAAAATTCTCTGAAGCAGCATTTTTAGTCAGGCTGTCTGTTTCATACCCGGAAAGGTGCGTTTAAGCCTCAGAAATGCCTGTGTCGGATACTTTTTGCCCATATCATCGAAGCTCCGCAGCTGACCGGGTAAGATTATGCAGACTGTTTTTGTCAAACACAGTGGCTGCTGTTTTTCCCTTATCTTTTGGCGAAACAGATACGGAGTCAAATATGCCTCCGGTCTGCATCATTATCTGTTC
>JAOZLU010001157.1 GCA_029934695.1 Desulfobacterales bacterium
CTCCGCCTCATCCGCCGCCGCTTTCACCGGCTTCAACTGCCGCAGTTCCTCCCGGCTCATGTTCTTGACCTGCTCGCCGGTCAGTTTGACCTTTCCCAGCGGCACATATTTGAACTCAATCAGGATGTCGAGAATCTGATACTGGCGTTTGTCAGGGCGGACCAGCATGATCAGGTCGCCGTACCGCCGCCCCAGGGCCGGCTCCGAATCCATTATGTAGAGAATGTCATTGAACAGCAGGGTCAGGAACAGGGTCTTGATCACCAGCTCACCTGATCCCTTGTAGTCCCGGTTGTCGAACACTCTGAACTGATGCTGCTCGATGAAGTCGCACAGCGGCTCAATCTCCCCCTTCTGATACAGCAGCCGCGTCACCCGCCGGGACTCGTCAATCTCGGCCCCGGTGGGCAGCAGCATCTCCTGAATGCGCTCGGCGTACAGCCCCCGCACCACGAGATTCGGTATCTGAAAAATCGGCTCGCCAAAGGGATTCCGCTCAGCGGTCAGGGTCAGCACCCCGAAATAGTAAAGCAGCGAGACCATGAACTGGGTGTCCTTGGTCTCGGCGAGGATATCCGCCACCCCGAACCGGCGGGCCAGCCGCTCAATTGCCAGAGTTTGTTCCTGTTTCAGGGTCTCCCATATCAGTTGCTCCCCATGGGTCAGCTGGGAAATATAGGCGATTTTCCCTCTGTCCATGGCCAGGTTCTCATCCAGCATCTCCTCAGGCGGCAGGCAGTTGTGCTGATAATACTTCAGGAAATAGAGTGCCAGGGTGGGATTGTAGATGAACTCCCGGGAGCGGAGGCTGAAACAGTAACCGTTGTAGAATGTGCGGAGCATTGCCAGCAGTTCGTCAGCCTTTGCCGCAGGCTGCCCGCACTCTCTGACGACCTGTTGCAGCACTGAAAGAATTTCCGACTCGGTGAAACCGCACAGGTCATTGAATTCCGGCTCAAGATAGATGTTGTCGGCAATATTGAAGCCGCTGGTCACGTCACTCATCACCACCGGCGAGACACCGGTGATGAAGACCCGGTCTATCCCCTCTCCCTCGGTGGCTGCCTTGACCACTTTGAACAGGGTTTTCAGCATCCCCTCCCCTTTGATCAGAT
>JAOZLU010000659.1 GCA_029934695.1 Desulfobacterales bacterium
CTTTCTTTATTGCCGGTGAATACATTGTCCGAAATCACGGGCTGAGAATCGCTCCGGATATAAACCCCCCAGTTTCCGCTGTTCCGGACAGTGCAGTTTTTCACTGTGGGAGAGCCATAGGTGTTTATGTTGCCGTGAAATTTTCCCCCGTACTCTATCACACAGTGTTCGAGGAGTGTCGATTCCGCATCGGTCGCACTGTTGAAATGAATGCCGTACCAGTCGCCCGGAGCCGGCGTGTCTGCCGCCGAAGTGAAGGTGATCGGCGAATCCGCCGCGCCTTCGGCTGAAAGAGCTCCGCTGTAACTGCGATAACCGACAGTGAGCGAGGTAGCCGGACTGAACTTCACTGTCACGCCCGGATTTACTGTCAGCACAGGTGTGCTTCCATCGGATTCGGAAGACCGGACTGTTATGCTGTTTGTAACAATATAAGGACTACCCGCAAGCGTCCAAATGGTATCCTCCGTGATATTTCCACCGACCTGAGTTTCAGCATGAGCTGGTGCCAGTGAAAATCTCAGGATCATCACCACCGTCAGAAAGCAGGTCAGAATATTTTGCACGGTCACTTTGTCGAAAAACTGATTCATATATTGCCGATGTTGTTCCAATGTTCGGTTGATCTTCATGGAATTACTCCTTCTTAATTGAATTTTTTTATGGGTTCATCACCCGTTTTTAATGGCTGTATTATATTTACCTGATTTTTCAGGAACTCTCGTATTTATAGCCTTCAAACTTACTTTTCGGACAGAATACACTCTTTTCAATATGTTTGTCAATAAATATCTTTATAATCATCATAGGCTGTTAATCAGCATATCTCCCGGCATCGGGCGTTTCCATTCCAGCCCGGAATAAAGCCCCGAAACAAATTTCAGGGCTGAAAGCGCAAGCAGACTTCGGCAAGCTCAGTCGAGTCGGCTGAAGCCAGCTACACAGTGCGCTTCAGCGTACTTGAGCTTTCAGCGTTCGACTGAGCTCATGCCGAAGTCCGGGGGATTTATCCCTCAGCTTCTCAGCGTGCTTTCGCCTCCACCCGTGAGACTGATCTCCGGCATCCGGCGACTCAGCCCGAATCAGGCCCCGAAATAAATTTCAGACTTCGGCAAGCTCAGTCGAGTCGGCTGAAGCCATCTGTTACATTGCGTTTCAGCGTATCCGGAGCGTTCACCCGGACTGATCTCCGGTATCCAATGGCGGGTCGGGAAACTCGCCCTGCCAATCATAAGGTTCTTAAAAGATCGAATCAAGTCCGGCCTGTCTGCAAAGTTTGTTCGCCGTAATCCGGTCAAGCTGCTTATGCCTTTTAACCGGAATAGCCTTTGTCCCATTATAATAAATGGAGTGATTGCCCCCCTCCCTGAGAAGATAAAAACCTTTTTTTTCCATATATCGTATCAGGTCACGCCGTTTGACAGACATACCGCTCCTCAACTGAAAGCTGTTCAATGAGAGAATTGGGAACAGGAAGCGGTCTGCCAAGCTCATGGTAGGCAAGAATCATCTCATTCAGGGCATCTCTCAGCATCATACGGCATTCCTCAAGATTCCTCCCCTCCGTAATCACCTCCGGCCACTCAAGCAGCTCTCCCGTGTAGCCGGAATCGTTTTTTGTGTATTTGGCAGTGTAATTGATCATAAAAAAGTTCTCACAGGCCCCTGACAGGACTTTTATTTATATGCATCATATTCTTTCTCTGAGTGTTGTTTCATCCAGGCTCCGAAATAAATTTCAGGGCTGAAAGCAGACTTAGGCGAGCTCAGTCGAGTCGGCTGAAGCCAGGCTATGACAGTGCGCTTGAGCGTACTTCCGCTATCAACCGGGGGATTTATCCCTCGGCTTTTTTACGGTGCCGTACTCTGAGAAACAAGCGCCTGTATGATATTCCCGGTTTTTTTTGAATGAAAGATTGCTTTCAGCATCTCAATAAATTCATTTTCCGATTCTGTCTGAATTTCATCCTTATGAGAGTCGGGATAAAGTTCATCCCTGACATCCTGATCAGGACAGATAATTACTGGGTACAGATCAACGCTGTGCCAGATTGTGAAAAGCTTGTACTGATAATTGCCAAGCGCCGGGGCCACAATATAAAAAACATATCGGAAGCCCATATCATTTTTTTTGTCCAGTCTCATATCGGGAGATACGTCCGCACGCTTCACCTCAGCCTCAATTATATTCTGAGTCGTATCCCCCAGAAGCGATGCCTGCTCTCTGAGGATAATCACCGGGGCTTTTATTCCCGTGACTGTCAAATTCTCCGGCCATAAACTTTCCATCTTTCAACTCCCTGCCAAACATCTTTCAGCCGGAAGACACTCCCACCATTGGTCAGATGTAATCCAGAATTTCGTTAAGAATACGGACAACATCCTCCACACTGTGGGTGGACTGCTTTCCGATTCTTCCCCCATGAGCGATAAAATTCCGATGTTCGATAACAGCCGCCAGTTGCTCCGACAAGTATTTCGGAATATGATTTTCCAGCAGATGATGCATGTTTCTCAGACTGTGAATGTCATCCTCACCCTTGACAAACGAGGCGGAAATCCTGTGAAACGGCGAAGGTTTCGCATACCTCTCCCTCACGATGCGCCTTATCTGACCTGATGCGTTGCCGATTTTCTCGAAGACGATCTGTTCAAAATATGCGACCATGTCCAGAAAGAACAGTTCATCTATCTTAAAATCCAGTGTGCCGAAACATCTGCTTATCTCTCTTTTCCTGTCACCCGGCTTTTTTCCGGACAGGGGAAGCGAAATCCTCTGTGCATATTTGTCTGCGGGGTTTGACGCTCTCTCCCGGGCATTCTCGCAAATTTTCTTCAGACAGATGTATGTCTCAAGCGCGTCTTTGAATCTGTTGTTTTCAGGCATAGTACCCCTGTCCGCTGAGAAAATCAGTAATACGCCAGCCATTCATCAAGAGTTCTCTCCAAAGCCTCACGGTCAAACGGTCTCCTGTCCTTCCCGTCCGTCGTCTCCCACAATTCCCATTGAGAATTCTGTTCTCTGTCATCCTCTCTGAGTATCAGCATCTTCTTGTCACTGAGGTGGCCGTTCATATACACATCCACCCTTCCGTCAGCCCCTATGATATTTCTGCCCACGGGCCGGAACACCACAGACGGTTCGCCAAGATCAAGCTCAAGCACGCTGATGTCATATTTTCCGATATGCTCCTCGGACAGGGTTATCTCATAAAAATGCAGTGACATGTAATTTTTGTCAACATACGTTTTAAGCCATCTTCCAATGTCACTGTACAGCTTGCCGACCTGCTCTGTCCAGGTATCCCGCCGTCTGTCCCAGTCAATTTCAGAATCTCTTTTTTTTCTGCTCAGTGAAATTTTTTTTAATTTTTTCTCAAGGCTCATGGGGATATTTCCTCTCATTAAGGATACGCTTACTCACAAAAAAAATTCGCTTTCAGAGGCCCGGACGATCAGGTTTTTTCTTTCAGCATCTCTTCCGGCGAATTGGCACTGAGCAGGCGAATACCCCAGTCTTCAATTACCGCAATGTCGGCCTGCCCGATTTTTTCTTCTGCCCACTGCGGAACCGTTCCGAAACGGGCTTCCATCTGGCGGAGAAGCATTTTTGCCTCCCCTCTTTTCAGTCCTTCCCGTTCGGCATCTGAAACATGCTGCATTTTATGCTTCTTCTCTGTCAGCACTTCTTCCGGCGAATTTGCACTGAGCAACCTGATACCCCAGTCTTTTATGGCCGCAATGTCAGCATTTCTGATTTTGTCTTTTACC
>JAOZLU010000660.1 GCA_029934695.1 Desulfobacterales bacterium
GGAGGATTTCGATTTTTTACGCAGTAAAAAACGAAACCCGCAACCCACCTTGCAAACATAAACGAAATCATTAAACATATTTACATAAGGAGGAGGAATGGCGACAAAAGAGGTGGTACAAAGAGATTCGTTTACCAGTAAGCTGGGAATTATCGCAGCCATTGCAGGCTCTGCGGTGGGACTGGGCAATATTTGGAAATTCCCTTATATTACCGGTGTTTATGGTGGAGGTGCTTTCGTCATTGTCTATCTGATATGTATTGTTTTGATAGGCTTGCCGATTGTGCTTTCCGAGTTTATCATCGGTCGTAAAGCCCAAAGAAATGCAGTCGGTTCATTCAGATTTCTGGCCCCCCGCACCTATTGGTATGTTCCCGGATTAATGGGGGTTACTGCGGCAGTTATGATTCTGGCATTCTATGGCGTGGTGGCCGGATGGACCCTCGAATATCTTTTAAAAGCGATTACCAATTCGTTTGCAGGGAAAAATCCTGCTGATCTGGAAGGCATATTTGGCGGATTCATCAGCCAGATTGCCAGGCCAATCTTCTGGCAGATCATATTTATGAGTCTGACCTGCTGGATTGTTGTGGCCGGCATCAAAGGGGGAATTGAAAAAGCCTCGAAATTATTGATGCCTGTCTTGTTGGTTATCATTGTTATTCTGGATACTCGTGCGATCACACTGCCAGGAGCCAGCGAAGGTCTGTCTTTCCTGTTCAAACCCGATTTTTCAAAACTGACAGCTGAAGGGATACTGATTGCCTTGGGACATGCGTTTTTTTCATTAAGTCTGGGCATGGGCACATTGATCACCTACAGTTCTTATATGAGCAAGGAAGAGAATCTTGCCACAACCGCTGTCCAGATAACCATTGTTGACACCGGAATCGCTTTGCTGGCTGGCATAGCCATTTTTCCGGCTGTGTTCGCGTTCGGCATTGAGCCGGGAGCGGGCCCGGGACTGGTGTTTATAACGCTACCCAATGTATTTCAGCAGATGCCCGGAGGATATATCTTTTGCATTCTGTTTTTCCTGTTGCTGGCCGTTGCGGCGTTAACATCATCAATATCAATTCTTGAAGTGGTCGTAGCCTACTTTGTCGAAGAACTGCATCTTAAAAGGCGCACAGCCACTATTATGAGTGCTGTCGGCATCACAATCATAGGATTCCCCTGTTCATTATCCATGGGAGTGTGGTCCAAAGTGACATTTATGGACAGGACGTTTTTTGACTGGCTGGATTTTATCGCTTCAAATATATTGCTTCCACTGGGCGGATTATTAATTGTCGCCTTTGTCGGTTGGATTCTCGGTCGTGAAGGAGCAGAACAGGAGCTTACGAATGATGGTGAGCTGAGTGCCGGTTATCTGCCGCTTTTTATGTTTTTAGCCAAGTTTGTGGCACCCCTGGTCATAGCTGTCGTATTTTTGCACGGACTCGGATTATTCTGATTAATTGACAATTGACAATTTTTTTGCCGGACTTTTTGCCGTCTGCAAGGTTGCGGCAACAAATTGTCAATTGTCATAGAGGAGGTAACAATGTATTACGGAAAAAAATTCACAACTTATGTAATTTCAATTCTTATCTGCATTTTTGTCGGCGCGCCGGTGTTCGGAGAAACGCTTCAGGTCGTAACCGAAGAATATCCGCCATATAATTACACGGAAGATGGCAAAGTTGCAGGATTCTGCACCGACATAGTCAGGGAAACTTTGAAACGCGCCAATCTTGACTATTCGATTCAATCCCATTCCTGGGCGGAATCTTATCAGAAAGCACAGACTGAGCCAAATGTGCTGATTTATTCCATAGGACGCAATGTGGAAAGAGAGCCTTTGTTCAAATGGGTGGGTATTATTGCCCGTACCGAAGTGTATTTCTATAAGCTCAGAAGTCGGCCGGATATTAAAATCAGAGCGTTTGATGATGTCAGAAAATATAAAATCGGTGCTGTTCAGGATGATTTCCGGGCGCAGTGGCTTATGAAACAGGGAATTAAGGATCAGCTGACCCTGGTCACGGATGACAGGCAAAATATGCGGAATCTGTTTGAACGCAAAATTGACATTTTTCCGCTAGGTGAATTTGTGGCTTACAATATTGCTCATCAGGAGGGTCGTGTATTCAACGGTTTGGAAAAGGCCATGTATGTAAAAGATATGTCCGCGGATCTCTATATGGCCTTCAGCAGACAAACACCGGATGTGATGATGGAAAAATGTAAAAAAGCGTTATTTGAAATCAGAAAAGACGGAACCTACGAAAAAATCAAATCGAAATATGCGATTTTTTATTTGCCTGTTTTTAAAATTTCAAGCTATTAGAAATGACCCCTGCTCCTGCCGAACTGGCAAATCCGGCAGATGGTTGCGTGGCAATTTGCCCAACCCTGCTCCTGCCGGACTGGCAAATCCGGCAGACGGTTCGGATTTGTCAATCCGAGCTTGGCAATTCCGAACCGAGCATGGCAATTTGCCCGACAAAGTAGGATTTTGCTACCCCTGAAATACTGTTTTCACCCCATTGACTTTTATGAAATAAAAACTGATTATAATGCGTTTTGAGGAAAAAACCCCTGAACCGCTCCCAGTCGAGCGGAACAATCAGAAATCAAAAAAGGACAAAATGAACACAAGCAACGCAGACGACCCGACACACCGTAAAATGCTCATACACCTTATTGCGGCCGCAAGGCCCAATTTCATGAAAATCGCTCCTCTCTGGCATGCGTTGAAAAAAGAGGACTGGGCGATTCCTGTCATTGTTCATACAGGCCAGCATTATGACCTGAATATGTCGGATGTTTTTTTTCAGGACCTCGGACTTTCCGAACCGGACATTCATCTCGGAGTGGGAAGCGGTTCCCATGCGGAACAGACAGCCCAGGTGATGATGGCTTATGAGAAGGTGCTTCTGGAAAAGCAACCTGATCTGGTGGTTGTGGTGGGAGATGTGAACTCAACCGTGGCCGCCACATTAACCGCGGCCAAGCTGGGCGTAAAAGTGGCCCATCTCGAAGCCGGTCTCCGTTCCTTTGACCGGACCATGCCCGAGGAAATCAACCGCATGGTGACCGATGTTCTCGCAGACATACTCTGGACACCTTCTCCGGATGGCGACGAAAATCTGATACAGGAAGGCGTGTCTCCGAACAAGATTCATCGTGTGGGCAATATTATGATTGACTCTTTGGAGATGCTCAGGGATAAAATCGAAAGCCAGGCAACTTTCAGGGAATTCGGTTTAAAACAGAATGATTATGTCCTGGTCACCCTTCATCGTCCGTCCAATGTGGATGATCCGGCAATTCTGAATGAGCTTTGTCAGTTGCTCAACCGCGTTTCCCAAAAAATTCCTGTCATATTTCCGGTCCACCCCCGAACCCGGAAGAATCTTGAGCAGAATAATCTGACACCGCTGCTGAACGATGCACCCGGGTTGCATCTCCTTGAGCCACTGAATTATATTCGTTTCATGAATCTGGTATTTAACTGTCGCTTTGTGATCACAGACTCAGGCGGCATTCAGGAAGAAACAACCCATCTCGGCATTCCCTGCCTGACCATGCGGCCCAATACAGAAAGGCCGATTACGATTTCCCAGGGCACCAATCGCTTATGCAGACTTGAAGATATTGAGAAAGAGATTCAGACAATTCTTTCCGAAAAAGCTGCTCTGAAAAAGGAAATTGAACTGTGGGATGGGAAAACCGCAGGTCGTGTGGTCGAATCCATCAAGATGTTTGATGTTTGATGTT
>JAOZLU010000661.1 GCA_029934695.1 Desulfobacterales bacterium
ATCTCCATCCGGGAATGTGATTATCATTGATACCCGGAAGTGAAAAAGCTGAAAGGTTAAAAGTTAAACCCTGAACACCTCACAACCCCGCTGATGTTCTGAGGATATGAACAATCTCCTCCAACCCGATTTTCCCGTCTCCGCTGATCTCGCCCCTGCATACATCCGTATCCTCTGCGCCGATGCCAGTGATCATTCTCAGTCCCAGGATAGCATCCCCGATGTCTGTGCTGTTGTCACCGTTGTAGTCAATCACAGGCATCACCGTAACCGTTGTGGGAGATGACAGGGAGATCACCCCCTCGTTCCTCGCGTAGAATATGATGCTGTATTTCCCGTTGCAGGTGAATGCTTCGTAAGACCCGGTGAATACACCGTCGTTATTCTCGCTTATGAGATCAAGAGTCGGCAGGGTGACTTCCGGGGCTTTAAGGTCTTCCACCAGAGCAGGAGGGCGGTAATCCGGCGGTCTGACAACGGCCCATACTTTCGTATCGTTTGAAATATCGGAGACGGTCACACTGAAGGTCTGTGAGGTATCCGGCTTTATGTCGGGGTACTCGGGCGGATCCGAAATCTTCGGGAAAAGCCCCGCAACCGCATAATCACCGCCCAGCCGCTCCAGTTGAAGTGAAGACCCGGTTCCTTCTTCTATTTTCGGATTCATCCGGCTGTAGGGAGTGCCGCAGGCTTTCAGTTGCGATTGGGCATAGGCAAAACTGTCCGCAAAAGTCTCTCCCGCTCGAAGTTTGTCCATGAAGAATTGGGTGAAGGAGATGCGCCCTTTGATCTCCAGATATGCATCATTCTCATCTGTGCAGGTGATGATCAGGCGATTCGGAGCCGACAGATCATCCACGAAGCTTCCTGATTTGCATGCCTCGATCATCACAACGACATCTCTGTTGGTGGTGTCCTGAAATTTCGTAAGGGCTTCATTCAAACCGCTTGCGTTAATAATCTCTCCCGGATAAATTTCAAATGTGTCTATTCCGCCGTGATTGATCATCACCAGGTAAAGAGGTCCAGGGTTGCTGGCCTGATCCACAGCCCATATTTCAATTGAACTGCGGAGTTCCTCCACAGTGGGAGTCTCATCGCTGACAATCAAATCCTTCTCTCCATTGCCATTAAAATCGTAAAATAGTCCGTTCGGACCGTTCGGATCGAAATAATAAATATCTTTCTCATCAAATCCCCGGCCAAGAAATCTCGAACAGACCAAATCCGCAAGATACTTCGTGGATTCTTTCAGGGTGTTGTCATCGTCAATCCCACCGCCTGCGACCAGAATCAGGCTGCCGGTCACCGAGACCCAGCCGCCCCGGACGGCCCGGACATGGTATTTGCCTGATTTGGAATGGATGTTATCGTTGCCGAGATCAAAAGCCATCCCCCAGGCGGAAGCGATATCTCCGGCGTAAGTGGTGGAGGTCCAATATGCAGAGGTCCCCGATGTGTCGGTGAAATATTTGATGTTTATGGCAGGGTTAATTCTGTCCAAATCCGCGAGGGAGGCCAGTTCCTTGATCGTGGGAAGCCGCCAGTCTTCAGGCCCGCCAAGGGTAAGGGTTTCGCAATAGGCCAGAGCTTCTTTCCAGGTCATGGCTGGTTCAGACCTCTGTTGCCATATCAGTCCGGTTTCGATATCTTTAACTGTTCCGTGATCATAATTCATCAGACGATCTGAGTTCCTCTCTTCTCCGCCCCGGACGGCACGGACGTAATATTCGGAAGACTTGTCCCGGCCGCTCTCAAGCCCGTATTCAAAATGGAGACACCAGGATTTGCCCGCGTCGTCTTCGTCTGCAAGCGTGACGGAGGACCAGTACCCGGATGAGGCTGTGCCGGGGAAATAATTGGGGTCTGTTGCCGGCATGTATCGCCCATAATCTGTGATGGAGCGGAGCTCTTCCCTATCTGGCAGGCGCCAGTCCGAATAACCTCCGAATGCTTCAAAATTCAGGGCATTGATGACATCAGCCGTATTTCCCGCTATGCCCAGATTCCCCGGGTCCCCGCCGTTTGTTTCGGGATTGCTGTCATACCAGGTATAAACATTGTCCGCATCGTGAATATTGGAATAATCGGCTTTTTCGTCTTTTGCCTGCTTCACTTCCCAGATCAGGCCGGTCACATTGTCACGCACCATGATCCACTCGGTGACATTATCAGTCAGGTCATTTCCCTGGGCATCCAGCTTTGTGTATGAAGACGGATTGATGGTGTAAACAGCGTCCTGTCCGTAGAAATCCTTACCGGACAGGGTGAGACAGGAAATCTCTTGGGTATCATTATAACATTTAGATTGTCCTGTGTCCGGCACAACGCCTGCCATTGCTGACATGGAGAGTGACAAAATCAGAATTGTAAGAAATGCTGCTGGTTTTGTTGACTTCATTTTTATTCTCCTTTTTTGGTTTTGTTCATAACTACAGGGATTGGATTTAGCAAGGATATTGACATGAATTACAATCATATTCAACTATATCATCACGGCCTCCCCAGGACATTTTTTTTCCAGAGTTCTGACATGGAATACTCATCCAGCCAGTCTCCGAGTTCCTCATCGCTGCGCCGGGTGAAAAGCGTCTCATCCTCCGGCCGTTCCGCAAGAATGATCTCAGCAGGCTCAAAATAATCCACAAGTTCCGCTGACTGGGTGGCAATGATTACCTGGCAGCACGTTGCGGCATGTCTTACGAGAGATGCCAGTGTTTCTATGGCATAGGGATGGAGCCCGAGTTCAGGCTCGTCAATCAGCATGATTTTCGGCAGTTCATGCTCCGGCTGCAGGAGAAGGGTGACGATGGCCATGATGCGGAGGCCTCCGTCCGGCAACTGATGGGGGCCGAAAATGATACCCGAAGTTTTCTCCTTCCAGTTCAGGATGATTTTGTTTTTGTTCAGTTTTTCGGGAGCCAGGACAAAATCGCAAAAAAACGGCATCATCTGGCGAATTGTGGACACAATGCGCCGGTAATACGGATGATCGGTTTCTCTGAGCATGTACAGATATGCTGCCAGGTTCGCCGCATCCTCTCTCATGCGCTGGTTGTCATAAATGTACCCGTGCTGTTTTATCCGTGCGCTTTCCGAGGTGTCATGGAACTGAAAGGTGCGGCAGTTTTCCGTGATATCCCTTACGGCCCTGACAGTTCCGTCTGTCAGCCCCGGGTCGGCCAGAGCGGAGTCTTCTCGTCCGGAGAACCCGGATGCCCCGTTTTCAGCACTCCCGGAAAATGTCTCCTCCTCAAAAAACAGGGTATTGTGTCCTGCGTATCCCAACCGGAAGCAGTGTGTCATCTGCCCGGTGTCCGCATCAAAAACCAGCCTGCCTTCCATCTGCCGGGTGATACCCGAACCATAGTAAAGCAGGTCGTCGGCTCCTCCGGCGCGTCGGATATATGCCTGAAAACTGCCGGAGGCCATGGAATTCAGCATTCGGAAAAAAGAAAAGAGATTTGATTTTCCTGCCCCGTTTGCGCCGATCAGCACATTTATCCTGTCGAGCGTCACAGACTGGGCCTTGATGCTTTTAAAACCTCTGATGTCAAGATGAGTCAGCATTGTTGTTCCTTGTATCTGTTATGGTATTAAATTACGGTATTACACAGATGTCTGAAATTACACTGCTATAATTTCAGTTAATTTTATTTGCTGAAATTCCGGCCGGCATCCCAGTTTTCCGCCAATTCCGTTGTCATTCTACAAACATATCGACCCTACGGGCCTCTGACTGGCGGTTCCCTGCGTATTCTA
>JAOZLU010001158.1 GCA_029934695.1 Desulfobacterales bacterium
ATATCTGACATAAAGCGGGTCTGGGCCCGCCCATTTGCATCTTGTTTTCATCTTTTTATGAACTCATCAGTATAAGTTGTTGTAGCCTGAACTTGAACCTGAACTTGAACCATTCCTGTCGTACACAACAGAATGCCATTTACGACTTGAACCTGAACCTGAACCTGGACATTCATTTACGGGCGAGTTCAGGTTTAAGTCAAGTTCAAGTTCACGGAACTCTGCGAGAATGCCACTGTTTCAGTACCATCCCCGCTCCTGAAATCACTGGCACCGATATTTTTTGAAATGACATCTGCCGCCGAACAATTTCAGAGGGTTACGGAATGACTTTCAACTGTCGAATTAAAGGCTTACTTTTTTTCTCTCCCGGGTATCAGATAAAACCCGATTGCCTTGTCAACGGGATTTCCAGGCATTATGTCACAGAATTCAGCACCGATAAGACGGCCTGTCACCATTTTTATGACGATCTCTTTTCTGATAAACGTCTTTTTCCCGTCATCCAGAGGGAACTCCACAAAAAGTGTGTCACCGACCATAAGATGCCGTTTGCCTTTCAGCTCGAATTTCAAACCGTTGCGTGACAAATCTTTTACCGTCATCGGTGTTCTGTATTCTCCCTCAAAAAGATATACCCCGGGCAGATCGGTCATTTTTCTGTAATATTTTCTCCTTTCCAAAAGAACACTGTAAGAATGCCTGCATGAACATCTGCATTTTACCCTGACAGCTCTGTCAATGTCCTTGTACTCGGAAACATCAGCTGTTTTCATTTTCTGACATTTCGGACATACAAATGTGGCAATATTCTTTTCATTCATAAAAACTTTTTTTTCTTCCATTTTGACGATTCCTAAAATTTTTATTATATATGAAATTATAAAAAACGTCCTCCTGCCGGATTGTCAAATTCGGCAACAACGCCCCGGATTTGACAATCCGTGCTGGGCAAAAGGCAAATTTTTATTCCCTGACTGTCGTTTGGTGGTTCCCACTGAAAGTTTCAGCTGGCTACGAAATCAGGGAATCAGATAAAATTGAATCGCTTTGTCACTGGCATCTTCAGAACAAAATTCAACGCCGACAAGAAAATCGGATATAATTTTTA
>JAOZLU010000662.1:0-3100 GCA_029934695.1 Desulfobacterales bacterium
AGTGTTTAAGGGACTCGGAAAAAACGCATTATCCATTGTCCCACGGGTGTCTGCGTTAATCTGCGGTTCAGATTTATACTTATGCTCAATTTCCCCAGCGTATCTGGCAAAAAGCTTTGTGCGCCTGAGTTTCATGCTCGGAGTCAGCAAGCCCGATTCCACTGTCCAATGATCTGTCAGCAATGTGACACGGCGGATCCGGGCATGGTCGGGAAAATCACGGAGTTTCTCCGTCACACGGGCAAGAACCGCATCTTCCGCGGCTTTTTCTTTCAGTGCCAAAGGATCAGCAGGATTCAGTTTCAGCCTTTCCGCCAGTTTTTTCCAATGCTCATCGTTTAAAACAATCAGTGCGGTGAGAAACGGTTTTTCCTTGCCTATAACCAATGCCTGATCAAACAGAATATCTGCGGTTATTTCCGCCTCTATCTCAGCAGGCGACACCTTTTCTCCGTTTTGTATGAATATTATATCCGATATACGGCCGAGGAAAAAAATGCGGCCTTCGGCATCCACGCGGACCATATCGCCGGTTTGCAGCCATCCGTCCTTATCAATCGCAGCTTCAGTTGTCGCGGGATTATTTAAATAACCCATCATCACCCCGGGACCCTTTGCCAGTAATTCTCCGTTTTCTTCCACTCGGACATTGACTCCTGACAATGGTTTGCCCACGCTTGCCGGCACATTGTCATCCGGCCGATTCATGCTGATCACGGGGCCGGCTTCGGTCTGGCCGTAACAATTCAGAAGCGGGAATCCAAGTCCGATAAATGTTCGGGAAATTTCGGACGAAAGTTTTGCGCCGGCATAAAACCCGCAACGCACTCGCCCGCCGAACATTTGCTTTATCGGCCTCGCAATCAATATGTCCAGCAAAGGCCACAGCAGGAATTCAGGATGCCATTTTCCGCGTCCCTGCTGATATTCAAAACGCCGCCATCCGATGTCAATGGTCCGTTCAAAGATATGACGTGCCCACCATGATTTTTCGGAGAAGCTGAGTTGTATCTGTGCATGGACATATTCGTACAACCCTGTCGCAGAAACTATCACAGTGGGCTGTATCCTGCGTAAATCATCGAATGATCTGGGATAAGCGATTGCAATGCCCTCTAACATGGCCAGAGTATAACCTCCCACGAAAGCTACAAGCACGTCTTTTTCTGTATGAGGAATACAGCTTGCCGTGGCCTCAGCATTGGACAATATATTTTTGTGACTGACCATTGCCCCTTTTGAATGTCCGGTGGTGCCGGAAGTATAAAAAATTGTTGCCAGATCATTTGGTTTGGATTCCTTGTCGCACAGAGCTGTGTCATATTCCTCAGGCAGCCATGCCCCGACCTCATCCAGTCTGACCACACGCAACTCTGGAAAATCATTTCGTAAGGGCTGCAAAAATTTTTCCTGTGACTCTCCTTGTATCAATAGGAATCTGATATCCGCATCTTTCAGGATGTGCGCCACATTTTCGGGATGATCAAGGGCATTCAGAGGCACTGTCACCAAGCCTACTCTAAACGCGGCCAGTTCAAACATTATCCACTCGCAACAGTTCCGCATCATAAGGCCCACACGGTCGCCGGGACTCAGATTTTCTTTTTCCAATGCTGACTGCCACTGTGCAACAGCCACGGCCATCTCTTTCCAAGTGATCGTCTGCCATGCATTTCTGACATCATCAAAATACTGGTACGCCACTTTATCAGGGCTGCGTTTTACCCGCTCCCGAAACAGGCCGGGTATGGTTTTGGCTTCTTCTGCCCGTATTTTATTTCTCATCTGTGAATTTTTCTGTCAGAAGCTGATAGTATGATATCCGTGCCTCGCAATAATAATCTGCTGCATCTGGGAACTTCCCTCAATGATCTCCATGATCTTCGCATCCCGCAGGTATCTCTGAACAGGATATTCGCTGCTGCACCCATTCGCACCGTGAATCTGCACCGCATCAAGTGCCGCATTCACTGCTGTTTTTGATGCAAAATATTTGGCAATAGCGGTTTCCATGATCAGATCGGGATCTCCGATATCTTTCAAATATCCTGCATGATAACACAGCAGTCTTGCCGCCTTGGTATTGGTTATCATCTCCGCTATCATCTGCTGAATCAGTTGATGTTCTTTCAGATAGGCACCGAACTGCTTCCGTTCGCTGGTGTAGCGGAGACAGGCTTCCAGACATGCCTGGGCAAGTCCCACACTTCCCCATGCGACGCAGTATCTGCCATGATCCAAAGCTGTTCCGGCCACATAAGAAAACCCGAAACCTATTTTTCCCACAAGATTTTCCTCGGGAATGCAGCAGTCTTCAAAATGCAGTTCCGCAAGCATGGCAGAACGAAATCCCAGCATTCCGCTGATTGGCTCCATAGAAAAACCGGGACTTTCTCTCTCCACCAGGAACGCCGAAGGTTTTCCGTCACACTGTGCAATAATCAGAAAAAGATTGGCAATCTGCCCACAGGAAATCCATTTTTTGTCGCCGTTCAAAATATAGGAGCCGTCTGAAAGAACCGCAGTCGTCTCCACACTTTTGGCGTCGCTGCCTATGCCGGGTTCGGTCAGAGCGAATGCGCCCACGATTCCGCCGCTGGCCAGTTTTGGAAGCCACTGCGCCTTCTGAGCAGTGCTCCCCCATTTCAGAATTGACTGGGAAACCATGCCATGAACCGTAAACAGGCTTAACAGGGAGGTGCTTCCCCGTCCGATCTCTTCGCACAGCATGCCAAAGGTGATCGTGTCCCATCCTTTGCCACCATTCTCTTCAGGTATGATCGCACCCAGATATCCCTGTTCTGCAATCTTTGTGATGAGTTCCTGAGGCATCCGTTCTTCGCGGTCATACTGATCCGCATACGGGGCAATTTCTTTGTCAACAAATGCCCTGAATTCCGTCTGTCGTTCTGTCTGCTGAGGAGTTAATTCGATTTTCATTTTTACATTTCCAATCTCAAGTGCATAAGGTGGGTTCCGCTTCGCTACACCCACCCTACATTCTACATTTCGGGGAGAAGCCCGGAATCCGCCGGGACAAAAACATCAAGTGCATAAGGTGGGTTCCGCTTCGCTACACCCACCCTACATTCTACATTTC
>JAOZLU010000662.1:3200-3732 GCA_029934695.1 Desulfobacterales bacterium
GGGGAGAAGCCCGGAATCCGCCGGGACAAAAACATCAAGTGCCTGCCTTTTGCTCAATAAAAGCGGAAATAGAATTCAGCGTGTTAAAATTCTTCAAATCAAGGTCCTCGTTTTCCACTTTAATCTGGAAATCTTTTTCTATAAACAACACCAATTGCATCGCAAAAAGCGAGTTGACCAGACGCGATGCAAAAATATCTTCGTCATCCTGCAACTCGTGGTTTCGGATATAACGACTCAGAAATGTTCTGATTTTTCCCTTATTCTCATCTGTACCCATTAAAAAACCCCTTAGTTTTAAGTAATTTCTTTACTCGTTACAAAGCTCCGCCCTGTAACCTACAGTGGCAGGGCTTCTGTCTGCTGTAACAGCATCTTATCTTTAACTTGCCGAACGGGATTCGTAATGCGTTTCGGACGGGGTTGCAAACCCCGTCCGGCAAAGGAACCTTAGCTCTTAGGTGATTTCTAAAAAAAAACATCCCACTACCACTAAGATGTAGGGTGGGTGGAGCGCAGCGCAACCCACCAG
>JAOZLU010000663.1 GCA_029934695.1 Desulfobacterales bacterium
ATGCCCACTTTTTCCTCCTCTGTAAATCCAAATATGTTCAATGATTTCGTTTGTGTGTTTATCAAGGTGGGTTGCGGATTCCGTTTTTTACTGCGTAAAAAATCGAAATCCTCCACCCACCCTACAACCCGGGATTTTCTTATGTACGCATGTCATCGGCGGGCCGATGTCATGTGCTGCTCCTTTGCGGTGAAATTGTGAATTATGAATTGATAATTGTCAATTGCCCAATTATCAATTGCTTTGTCAAGCCGCTTTTTTGATCTCTTGGCCGGAGCGAAGATCATAACCGATGGCTTGAATGGTTTCAACGATTTCATCAAACCGGGATCCCCCGGGAAAGATACCGTCAATTCCCATTTCCTTCAGCTTGGGAATATCCTGTTTGGGGATAACGCCTCCCACGACCACACGGATGCTTCCGATCACGCCTCTTTCTTCCAACATCTCCAATAATCTTCGACAAATAGAAAGATGGGCACCTGTCATGATACTGAGGCCGATGATTTCCACTGTTCCCTGGATCGCCAGCTTCACAATCTGATCTATGCTCCGATGCAGCCCGGAGTAGGTCACCTGCATGCCGGCATCTCTAAGCGCAAAGGCGACAACCTTTCCGCCCCGGTCATGACCATCCAAATCCGGCTTGGCAATCAGAATTTTAATTTTTCCGTCTTTCATTACACACCTCCTTATGATAATTAGTGGTCAGTGATCGTATGCCAAGGCTGACAACGAATAACCAACCTCTTTAGTCATTTTCGCTGAGAAGCTTTCTGATATCCCGAATGTCCTGTTTAACATTTCTCCAGTAAATATTCTGGGATCTTTGGCCCGGTTCTTTGCCCATAGATGATCTGGCAAGCTCCTGACCGTTATCAGAAATCCTTTCAATGCTGGCGATGAATTTATTAAGCTTTTCCTTATCCATTATTCTTCTCCCCTGTAAATCCAAATATATTCAATGATTTCGTTTGTACGTTTATAAGGTGGGTTGCGATTCCGTTTTTTACTGCGTAAAAAATCGGAATCCTCCACCCACCCTACAGGCCGGAATCTTCATCTGTGCTCACGATCCGGACTTTGCTTTCTGATCGCCCATAGGCTCGTTGCAACTGGGACAACGGCCTGCATATCTGCTGACCTGTCCCTTCCATCCGCAGTTTGCACATCGGACAAGCTGGATGTGCTTGTCGGGTTCTTTTTTCTTGAAGAGCTTTTTCACGAATGACACCAGAAAAAAAAGGCCGATCATAATTCCGGCACCAACGATCAACACTTCTTGCAAGGTATAGGTCCTGAAAACAATTGTGTCCAAATCCATTTTTATCCTCCTTTGTATATATTTTTGTATATTTTACAGGTGGGTGAAGCGCAACGGAACCCACCATTTGGAGCTATTTTGTGGGTTTGGCTATGCTGCACCAATCCTGCATTCCGGGTATTTTATTTTTTGGGGAAATCCATATATCAGGTCTTTATCATAAAAACAGCTAACTTGCCAGTATTATCTCAAAAGAAAACGAGCAATGCAACATAAAATTTTTCTGAAAGGCCTGCAATGAATTGTCGGGCTGTTTTCAGTAGTCCCTACGGACAGATTTGAGCCACACTCCTTATTCTGATGCTGAATCGTTAAATTGAATTGCTATAATAATATCTCCTTATTTTTTATTATTATTAAATTACACAGATAAAAGATGAAAATCATGACCCAAAGTCCACCCGGCAAGTTTTTTTGTGCAAAAGGTGGGACACACCCGGAAAAACAACTTGACAAATATTTTTTTGTATTTCAAATTTGGATCAGCCGGACATTAAGTCGGACGGGATTTGCAATCCCGTCCGGCCTGGGGTTTTTGTTAAAATTACAGACTTTCAATTTCTTACTTTCAACTTTATTTACTTTTACAATGAGACAAAAATATGAAAGCAATGATTCTTGCCGCAGGTTTCGGCACACGACTTCTTCCTTTTACTGAAAATCTGCCCAAATCCTTATTTTCCGTTGCTGGACGCCCGTTGCTGGACATGATGATCTGCCGTCTGCAAGATGCGGGATGTGAAGCAGTTATCATCAATACCCATCACCTGCATGAAAAGGTGGAAGCCTTTATTGCCGGGCAGAATTATCCCATTCCTGTTCACACCCGGTATGAGCCGGTGATTCTCGGCACAGGCGGTGCCGTAAAAAATGTTGCGGACTTCTGGGATGACCGGCCTTTTATGGTCGTAAACAGCGATATTGTCACGGATATTGATTTCCGGGAGGTGTATGATTTTCATTTGAATCATCATTATCCTGTAACATTGGTTCTCCATGATGACGCAACATTCAACAAAGTGTCGGCTGACAAAAATAACTTCATCATAAATTTCAGCGATCAGGAGCTGGAAGAACCGTCCCACCTTCCGCCTGATAAGAAACTCGCTTTTACCGGGATACAGGTCATTGATCCGGAAATTCCGGCTTTCATATCTGAGGGGATATACTCAAGCAGCATTGACGCATACAAAAAGTTGATATCCGAAGGTAAAAAAATAAAGGCATTCATTTCAAAACAATGCCATTGGAAAGATATGGGAACCCCGGAAAGATACAGGGAAGCAGTCATTGAGGACATGGCCCCCAGAGCTTTCAGAATAAAAGCGGAACACACCGGACTCGTTTCCAGCCTCTGTTTTCCATCTTCAGATTTGGAGATTACGCATACCCGGCTCAAAGGGGACGGGTCGGACAGAAAATGGTACCGGCTGACGACACGCTATCAGTCCCTTGTGATGGTGGATCACGGCATCAGGGAGGGAGAAAGCGTTTCCGAGGCAGATGCCTTTGTGAATATTGGCCGTCACCTTTACGACAAGGGAATACCCGTGCCGAAAATTTATCTTTATGATACATTTTCAGGGCTGGTTTTCCTGGAAGACCTGGGCGATGTCAGTCTTCAGATGCTTGTTCAGGATGCTGAGAATCTGGAGGAAGTGACATCTTATTATAAATCCGTTATTGACTTTATGATAAAGCTGTCTGTTTCCGGGGCAGGAGAATTTGATCTGTCCTGGACGTATCAGACCGCATATTACGACAGAGAACTTATTCTTGAAAAGGAATGCCGCTATTTTGTTGATGCTTTTCTGAGGGGATATCTCGGAACGGATTTATGTTGGGAGGATTTCAGGAATGAATTTGTATGTCTTGCAGACAAGGCCCTTGAATGTTCAGTGAACGGATTCATGCACAGGGATATGCAGTCACGAAATATTATGGTTCCCCGCAGAGATTTTCGCACAGGATCCCGGGAACGAGAAATTTCCCAAGCCTGCGATGCGTCTCCGGACCGGGAAAAGGAAGAATTCTGTTTCATTGATTTTCAGGGCGGACGCATCGGACCGATCCAGTACGACCTTGCATCGTTGCTGACAGACCCTTATGTGAACCTGCCCTTCTCTCTTCAGGATCAGTTAGCCGAGTATTGCATTAAAAGACTCTCATCCTTTATTCAGACAGACCCTGACCGTTTCCGTACCTGCTATAAATATTGTTCAATAGCCAGAAATCTCCAAATGCTGGGCGCCTTCGGATATCTGAGCCGTGTTAAGGGAAAAACGTATTTTGAAACATACATTCCCGTTGCTCTGAGAACCCTGAAATATAATCTTTCCAAGTCTGATGAATCAGATTTTCCCGTCCTGAAAAAGACATCTGAAAACATCAGCCGGTAAA
>JAOZLU010000114.1 GCA_029934695.1 Desulfobacterales bacterium
ATTTTGGCCGGTGACGGGGCGGAAACATTGCGGACGGAATTGTGTTCACGCTCCCGCACGGGAAAGCATGCTTTAAGAAACTGAACGGAGGAAGAAATGAAACGTACAAAGAAGACGGTTGAATTGGATCAGGATCAGATTGATCGCATCAGAAAGGCTCTGAAAGCGAGAACAGAAGAAGAAGCGATAAATTTTGTTCTCAGACAATTTGATGCAGACCTGCAACTTGCTGAAGTGACCCTGAAAGATGCCGGAACATTTGATTTCGAGGAAATATAAAATATGCAGGGGAAAGTTGCTTTTGATACCAATATCTATATCGGCATTTTTAATAAGGGCCTTCACCAGAAAGAAATTGACGGATTCAACAAAGTGATGTACCTGCTTCCGCCCGTACTTCATAAACTGTGGATAGGGGCCAGAGGGGAAGCCGAAATCAGACATCTGATTCGATTTGGAAATAAATTTATCAGTTTAAAGCGTCTGGTGCAACCCAATACTTCCACACAAATCCTCATCGGTCGAACATGCCAGAAACTCCGCTCCCAGAGAAAACTCAATCCGAAACAGCCTCGTATTTATAACGATGTTTGCATTGCTTTGCTGGCTCGGCAGATAGGTGCGACACTGGTTACCGAAAATATGGCCGATTTTGAATTTATCCGGGAAATTGTTGATTTTAAATTCAGAAGAACGATTACTGACAGCATCTGAAATATGGCACCGCAATCTGCCCCGTGAGGAACTTCTGAGTTTCCAACTGAGTTTCACTATGATCACTCTAAGGAACTCGGAAAAAACGCATTATCCCGCCTGTGCGGGATGCAAAAAACCGCTTCGCTTAATTTTTGCACTCCTTGCGAACTTTCATGGGGTAATGCGTTTTTTCCGGGTCCCTAAAGCGTTTTTTGAAGTCGGTCCAACCCAACTCCCAATATTGCCGGATTTCTTCGGCCTGTTTCAAGACGAGTCTGTATTCGGCAGTTCGTAGTTCCGCCTTTAGGCGGTTTGCACTGGCCGCCTAAAGGCGGAACTACGAACTGACTGACAAACTTTATGGTAAAAGCTCTATAAATGAACACTGACTATCAAGACTACCCGTGGCGCATCTCTTACCGCACGTCCTCCAGTGTTTCCCAAGGAAGACCGGTCAATATCCTCCATGATTTTTACATACCCGTGCTGACGCGTTCTGTCCGCTATGACCGGGTTGCAGGATATTTCCGGTCCACCTCACTGGCCGCGGCATCCCAAGGATTTTCCGCATTTTTTGCCAACAAGGGAAAAGCGAGATTCATCGTTGGTTCAGACCTTGCCCTGGAAGATGTTTCCGCAATACTCAGCGCAGATTCGCAACTCGAACACACCCTGAACGCGGAACTGGATCAGTTCGGGAACTGGCCTGAAAATGTGCAAAATGGCGTCGGGCTTCTCGGATGTCTCATTCGCAGAAGGATTTTGGAAATCCGGGTGGCGTTCCGCGTCCATATGCGGACAGGAAATGCGTTAGACGCTGATACGGTGGAAGATGGCTATGTCCATGAGAAATGGGGTATTTTCACGGATGCCGGCAAAAACCGGATTTATATTTCAGGGTCCCTGAATGAGTCCCGGACAGCCCTCACCATAAACGCGGAAAATATTGACGTGCATTGCGACTGGAAGGGGGAGACAGAGGGACTTCGGGCTGATGAAGCTGAGAAAGAATTTGAAATTCTCTGGAAGAATCAGAATCCCGCGTTCCAGGTTCTGACATTGCCTCATGCCGTCAATAAAAGACTGATCAACATCGCAGGACATGTCAGATGCCCCAAGGAAATTGACGATTCCAGTGCAGCACCTCCTGAACCTTCTCCCACGGAACTTCTGCGTTTTTCACTCATAAAGGACGGCCCCAGACTTCCTGGCGGACGGTTTGCAGGCATGGAAACCGCGCCCATCATCCCCTGGCCCCATCAGGATATCGTGGCCAGACGGCTGATCTCCACCTGGCCGTTCAGTTTCCTGCTTTGTGACGAGGTGGGACTTGGGAAAACCATTGAAGCCGGTCTTGCTATCCGATCCTTATACCTTTCAGGAATTGTCAGGCGCGTACTGATTGCAGCCCCTGCAAGCCTGACAGAACAATGGCACCGGGAAATGGCAGCCAAATTTTTCCTGCCTTTCGGACGCACACTGGGAGGTGCCCGGCCCCGCCATGAATTCCTTCTCCCCTGTGAAACCCGTCAGTCTTCTGCGTCCATGTATTCCCCGGACCTCAGCATCATCTCAACAGGACTGCTTGTGAGAAAGGAACGCCGAAAGGATCTGCAAGGCGCGGCGGATTTTGATCTGATTCTTGTGGATGAGGCGCATTATGCCCGACAGAGCAACTCAACACAGGGATACCGGGCAGAACCCAGGTTCAATAAGCTCTATAAAACGATTTCCAAACGTCTGCGGCCCAAAACAAAATGTCTCCTGCTCGCCACGGCAACTCCCATGCAGCTGCACCCTGCGGAAGTTTTTGATCTCCTCTGTTTTACGCATCGTGCGGGCGCGTTTCAGGATGATCCGAGGCTGGCAGATTGCTATTATGAGATACTGGGCCGAATCGTGCGCAGAAAACCGGTATCTGAGGAGGAGTGGCTTTTCCTGCGAAACGCTGTTTCAGATACGGAAAGGCATGATCCCACTTATTATCAGTATCTCCGTGAAACGGTGATAGACGGGCGTATCCGCACCTCTGCACGGCGATGGCTTCGCCAGGGTCGCCCCCCGCGTGACAGGGATTTGAAAGGAATGCAGCGTCTTATTTTTTCGGCAGCACCGCTTTCGAGGGTGATGCTCCGACACACACGCGCCCTGCTGGAAATCTATCGGGAAAAAAATCAGCTGAACGCCAATCTTGCCGAGCGAATTATTCTTCCGCTGCCCAAAATCCTCTTCACCGAACAGGAGCGGGCATGTTATGATCAGTTGGAGGAATATTGCGGAAGACTTACCGCTCAGATTGTCAATAATGGCGATAAGAAACAACAGATTTCACTAGGGTTCTATCTCAGTTTCCTGCGGCTTCGTTTCGCGTCCAGTCTTTTCGCCATCCAGCAGACGTTGAAACGCCGTTGGGAAAGGGTTCAGTCCACATTGTTGTCAGTTGCGAAGAGCGAGGACTATCTGGAAAATGTCAGTTGCAATGGAGAAAGGAAACCAGACAACGGGGGACGGACAAAAGACGGGGGACAGGAGGCAGTGAACAACGGACATCCGGATATGGAAGATGTGCTGGAAGAAGGCGATGATGATGCTGAAGTCGTCCGAAACATTCTTCAGAATCGGAGCAAAGAGGATCTGGGGTGGGAGCAGAATTATCTGTCATCCATGCTGGACACATTATCCGACCTTTCAACGACCTCTTCAAAAATGACAGTGCTTCTGGGTATTCTGGACAAAAGACGAATTCCCGGCACGGGCCGCATCCGACAGGCTGTTATCTTCACCAGATTTTACGACACCCTCACCGATATTGTTGACCGGCTCCGCCGCATTGATCCATGTATGCGTATCGGCATATTTTCAGGTCAGGGAGGAAAAGTGGTCAGTGATCCGTTGCCATCAGGGCCTTATGACGGGCCACGGACGGCCAGCCAACTGATCCGCATTAACCGGGAAGAGGTCAGACGCCGATTTTTACGCGGGGAGATTGACATTCTGGTCTGCACGGACGCTGCCGCGGAAGGTCTGAACCTCCAAAGTGCGGATCTGCTGGTCAATTTTGACCTGCCGTGGAATCCCATGAAGGTTGAGCAGCGTATCGGGCGTATTGACCGCATTGGCCAGGTGCATGAGAAGATATATGTTCATAATCTGTGCTATGCCGGCTCTGCTGAGGAAATCGTTTATGGCAGGCTTCTCAGCCGTATTGTCCAGGCAGGCGACATTGTCGGAACTCAGCAGTTGTCTTTATTGCCCGTCACCCGGGAAGATTTCAAAAATCTGGCGGAAGGGAAACTCACTGAAACCGAATTGGAAAGAAAAGCGGAAAAAGAGGCGAAACTGACGAGAGAGCGGTCCGCAAGCCGAGAAATCCCCCCTGAAGATATTTACAATATCTACCTTAGAATGAGAAAATCGTCAGGTGTCACTCGTCCGTCGTCAGTTGAGCAGACAATGGGCAGCGGGCAGCGAACAACAGACACATCGCCTGTCACGCTTGATTCGATCTGGAACGCTCTGTCTGGTTCAGCTTGGCTGCGTGACCTCGGGTGCAGCATTTTTCCGGATAAGGACAGAAAGATGCTGAGGATTGAGAATATTCCGGGGATTCCGGACGGCACATTGCTGACCGCATCTCGCAAAACTTATGAATATGGGTTGAAAGAGATCAGCGATGAGATTCATTTTGCTTCTTACGGAGATGCTGTCTTTGATGCGCTTTTGGATCATGTTTCAGGGTTTGATATGCCGACGTGTATCCGGCGATTGGAGACTGACGCATCAGAATACGGCGGGCAGTTGACAGGCTACGCGGCAGCATGCTTTGATCGGCATGGCAACCCGGGAACCAAGCTTGTCATCTCTTATGATGATATCGAAACACTGGAAATAAATGAATCCGCAGAATTAACCGCGGCAGACCTCGAACCGTTGCAGAGGGAGCTGGATACATTGGCAGAAGCCGCTTTCAGGCATATCCGCATTTCAGACTCGGTTGAATCCATGAACAGCAGGGCAGCCACATCACAGACGCTTCTGAATTACATGATCGTCAGTTCTCTTCTGCGGATCAGGCAAAAATTCGGAATGGGCGAAGTGCATTTCTGGGCTGAGGTGAAACGTATTGAAGAGAGATATAAAAACGAGGATTTCCAGCAGATATCGGATATCGAAAAAGAGAAGGCGCAGAAACTTCAAGGCGTTCTTTTTGATGTTCAAATTCCTGCTTCGGGAGACAAGGCAATCATCAAGACTCCTGCATTTCTGATAATGAGCGCCCTTGACACCGTCTGTCAACTGGCACATCGGATGCGGAGAAAAAAATCCGATCTGCTGACAGTTGATGTGTTAAGCCGGATGGATCGGGAAATGAACAGGCTGTCGGGCCTGCTGGACTGACAGTTCTTTGATTATAGAGGGGGCGCATAAACTCCGATTTCAGCCTTAAATATTTCGCATTAAAACCCAAGCCGGACGGGATTTGCAATCCCGTCCGTGACGTTTTTTTGCTCACGGCCCAGTCCCAAGCCAGACGGGATTTGCAATCCCGTCTGTGACGTTTTTTTGTTCACGGCACCGCCTAAAGGCGGAACTACGAACTTCCAAGCCGGACGGGATTTGCAGAAAAACAGGGAAACGGATCCGAACGAATCTGTTTGGGTCTCATCATCTGAAAAGCGGATTCAGTCTCCGGCTCCGGATACATCGGGGATTCATCAAACCAATGGCGCATTTCGGAACCCGCACAATATCATCTTGACCGGTATACCGAGATCCGGCACAACGCTGGCCTGTCTTCTGTTAAACAGACTGAATAACCTGGTCGCGCTGAATGAGCCGATCAGGAGAGCGCATCTTCTTGAGTCATCCCCAGACCATCTGCAAATCAAGTGTGAATCCCGGCAGAACATCCTCACCGGACAGGCTCTGCGGGGATTGCAGTCTCTCTGTTTCCCGCGTCTGGCGCCAAATTTCCACCCGGCGATTCTTGCGGTCAATCAGCCAGCCCAGTCTGACGCCATTGTCCATATATTCTTTCATCTTCTCCCGCAGGACTTTCAGACGATCGGTGGGAGACATCAGTTCCAGAACAAAATCCGGGGCAATGGGCGGAAACTTCTCCCGCTGCTCCGGAAGGAGCGATTCCCACCGTTCTTTTCTGACCCAGGAAACATCCGGCGAGCGGTCTGATCCGCTGGGAAATTTGAATCCGGTGGAAGAATCAAAAACTTTGCCCGGTTGGGTTTTCCGGTTCCAGATTACAAATTCAGCCGTGATTTCGGCATTCCGTTCTCCGGTCTCTCCGCCTGTGGGGGACATGATAATCAGTTCTCCTTTGCTGTGTTCAAGTTTGATATCCGGGTTATTTCGGCATAAACGATAAAACCGTTCATCAGTCATTTCACACACTGAGTTTAAATTAAGGGTATAAGCGATCATTTTTTTTCTCCCATATACAAGGTACTTTTAAAAAAGCAGGTGATCCGAAAGTTGGACAGGTACAATCTGATTAGCAAATTTTCCCTTATCCGCCGCGATATTCCAGAGACTGTATTTCCTCTCATCATCTCGCTGAAGCATTCAGACATTCAAAACGGATTATAATCTCTCCTGTAGTCAATACTTTTTTGAACTTTCAGAACCACTGAAATTTACCGCCATACCCCGCATCCATTATAATCATTTATATTGTTTCAAAATCAAGAAAATTTTTCTTTATTCAAATCCCATTTTTATAATATTAAAGTAAAGCCATTGGTTTGTCAAGGGTTTTCAGTGCAGTTATCGGTTGCTGATCTTAATTAATTAATTAAAAATGTCAGGTGAAGCCGCTCCAATTCAAGTCTTGTCTGTGACTGACGCTGAACTTTCCAATTTCCGTTTAACCCGCGATAAAAAATATTGCAAATCCCATCATCATTTTTCTGATTATAATGGACTCAAGTTTCGCATCCTCTGATTGGTGTGGAACCTTTCAGCGCATCAGTGAGAATCTCAATATAGGTCTGAAAGTCGCCCCCCAGTTTCAAAAATACTGAATATGTTTCAAAACTGACGACAAATCCCCCGACTGCTCAGTCAAATACAGGATATGCTGAAGGCGGAATCACGAACTTTTTGATTATAACTGAGGCTCATCAGTGAATCTTGAAAATCAGTATGCTGTCATCTGCTGAAGACATATTTGTCGATTTTTATAACGACTTGAAAATATTAAATATTTTTATTTTAAAAAGATCAGTGGATGCATACTCGACATTTTACCCTTGATTTTTTCCCGTTAAGCATATAAAAACATCTGACTTACAGTTCAGACTGATTTGTAAGGTTTCACTTGATGTTCAGGTTTTTTGTTTTTAACTCTGTAAACCTTGACAGTAAAAAAGTTCAAAGTTGAAAATGTATCCGTAAATCACAGAGTCCCCGTAATTTTTGCAGAATGGCAAAAAAAATGAAAATGTATCTGTAACTCGCTGAAATCATTGAATATCAGATACTGCGCCGGGAATATCGGTGCCATTGATTTCAACAGGTTGGGGGACTTATGGCTGTCAGGTATGCTGAAATGTGTTAAAAACAAAATATCCGGCTTTTCAGATTTTTAAAGTTTAACATACTGAATTTATTGATCAGGCCAAAAACTACCTGTTTAAAAACTATCAGTAAATTCAGCCAGCCGGAAAACCTGATCATCAGGTTTCAAAAATCCCAATGCAGAGAGGAGCACACTAAATGACTGAAATAGTGGAAAAATTAAGAAACATTGCGATTGTGGGCCATGGGAATGCCGGAAAAACATCACTGACTGAGGTCATGCTTTTTAAGGCGGGGGTCACCAATCGGCTGGGACGTGTGGAAGACGGTAACACAGCAACAGACTTTGAGCCTGAGGAACTGAAACGTCAGATCAGCATCAGCAGCGGATTTCATCAGTACAGTTCAAAAAAATACACCGTAAACCTTATAGACACCCCCGGTGATCAGAACTTTCTTTCAGATACCAAACTATGTATGCAGGCTGCCGAAGGCATTGTCGTGGTAATTGACGCCGTGGACGGCGTAAAAGTTCAGACAGAACAGGCATGGGATTTTGCAAAAGAATTCAATTTGCCCTGCATGATCTTTGTCAACAAACTGGACAGGGAACGGGCAGATTTTTCCCGGGTGGTGAAGGATGCAACAGAAATTTTTGATGATCCGAAACCGATCATCCTGCAACTCCCCATCGGATCAGAATCCGATTTCAGAGGGGTTGTTGATCTGTTCAGCATGAAAGCGTTTCTGTATGACGAAAGCGGAAAGGCAACTGCCGGGGATATTCCTTCTGATATGCAGGAAGCAGCCGAGACTGAAAGGGAGGCCCTGATTGAAAATGTGGCAGAGGCCGATGATGAGCTCCTTGAACGGTATCTTGAAGGGGAAACCCTTTCGGATGAGGATATCAGCGCAGCTTTGAGAAAAGGGACAGTATCCCGCGCCTTTTCCCCGGTTATCTGCGGCTCTGCCACGAACAATATCGGGGTTGATCTTCTCATGGATTTTATCCTCAGTTCGATGCCTTCCCCCATTGACAGAAGCCCCAGAATCGGCGAGGATCCGGATACCGGAAATGAACTTGAACGCGCGCCTGATCCGGACGCGCCCTTTTCCGCTTTCGTGTTTAAAACCGTTGCCGACCCGTATGCCGGGCGCCTTACCCTGTTCAAAATTGTTTCGGGAAAACTGGGAGGCGACGGAACATTCTATAACACCACAAAAGACGCAAAGGAACGCTTCAGCCAATTGCTGAAAATTCTCGGCAAGGAGCAGAAGCCGGTAACAGGAGCCGTGCCCGGTTCCATTGTCGCTGTGGCCAAACTCAAGGAAACCACCACAGGAGACACGCTCTGTGCGGATAACGCCAAGATCAGATTCCAATGTGCGGAACCGCTTCCCACCCTTATCTCTTACGCTATCATGGCCAAAGACAAGGGAGATGAGGATAAGATATTCATTTCCCTGACAAGGCTTCTTGAGGAGGATACTGCTCTGAGGATTGACCGGAACGCTGAGACAAAGGAGATTCTCTTATCCGGGATGGGGCAGGTCCACATTGAAGTCACGACCGAAAAGCTTAAAAGAAAGTTCAATGTTCAGGCGCAACTGAAAACGCCCAAGGTTCCCTACAGGGAAACTGTCAAAAAGAAGGTCAGGGTCCAGGGAAGGCACAAAAAGCAGACTGGCGGACACGGTCAGTTCGGCGACTGCTGGATTCAGTTGGAGCCGTTGCCAAAAGGTCAGGGATTTGACTTTGTTGATAAAATTGTCGGCGGATCCATCCCCAGGCAATATATCCCTGCTGTTGAAAAGGGGGTTATAGAGGCTTCCCAGCGAGGCGTACTCGCGGGGTTTCCATGCGTTGATTTCAGGGTAATCCTGGATGACGGTTCCTTTCACGCGGTGGATTCTTCTGAAATGGCGTTCAAGGTTGCTGGCTCGCTTGCCTTCAAAAAAGCGGTGGAACAGGCCCAGCCGGTGCTGCTGGAACCCATCATGGAAATCACCATTATCACTCCGGATGAATATATGGGTGATATCATGGGGGATCTGAACGGAAAACGCGGCAGGGTTCTGGGGATGGACACCAAGGGGAAAAATCAGGTGATTAAGGCTAATGTTCCCATGTCCGAGTTTCTGACGTATGCACCGGACCTCAGATCAATGACAGGGGGCCGCGGCATGTTTTTCATTGAGTTTTCCCATTATGATGAAGTGCCGGCCCAGCTCGCGGAAAAGATTGTGGAGGAAATTAAGGCGAGTAAAGAATAAAAAGGAAAGTGGAAAGTAAAAAGTCCTTCCGGCTTTCAGCTTTTCACTTTTTATCAGCCCCAGTATTTTATCGGACGGGGTTTGTAATTTGCCGGACGGGGTTTGTAATTTGCCGGACGGGGTTTGTAACCCCGTCCGCAACATTTTTTTGGACCCTGCCGGACGGGGTTTGTAACCCCGTCCGGCAATCGGGCATTTACCATTCATAATTCATAATTCATAATTCATTTCCCCCGCCAAGGCTTCCCCTCTTTATAAGCGTTCAGATGTTTTTTATATATTGACAGATTTTCCGCATCACCGTTGCCCATCATGGTGATGATTCTTTGCATGACCCTGACCGCATCCTCAAACTTGCCGACTTCGGCATAAGCCGCAGCCAGCGTATCCAGGATAGAAGCGTCAGGAGTAAGTTCCAAGGCTTTCTGTGCCAGCCTGAGCGCCTTGATGCCGCTCCGATATTCAGGAACCGGGCAGGTTGCCAAAAGCCATGCCAGATTATTGTACGTCACCGCGAAATCCGGATTTGCTTCCAGTGCCCTGACATAGTCTTTGATGGCCCTGCCATAATCGCCTTTTTTACGCCAGGCACTCCCCCGGTTGTCATAGATTGCGGCCTCGCCCGGGCTCAGTTCCATGGCCTTTGTAAAATCGGCAATGGCTTTTTCATAGTCGCCTTTCTTTCCCCATGCGTTCCCGCGATTATGATAGGCTTCCGAATGATTCGGGTTTAATTCAACAACTTTTGTATAATCGGCAATGGCCTTGTCAAATTTGCCTCTCATCTGCCAGGCGTTTCCCCGGTAATTATAAGCTCTTTCAAGGTCCGGATTCAGTTTCAGCACCTTGGTGTAATCTGAGATGGCTTTTTTCGGATTCCTTTTTTCTTCCCACATCTGCGCCCTGTAGAAATATGCCCCAGTGTATAGCGAATCCATCTTTAAAACTTTGTTGAAAGCCTTTATGGCCCGGTCATAATCACCTTTGCCAGCCCACGCCACCCCCTCATCAAACACGCTTTTCGGGGTTATGGGATTTGCGGCCTGTTCATCCGAAAGGCTGTCATTGCGGGAGTGGCATCCGATAAACAAAAGGGCATTGATGATTAAAATTAAAAAGGATAAAGACAAAATTCTTATCATTTTTTTCATTTTATTCCTCCGAATCAACTGAAACAATTTAATTTTAATGGATTCCAGCTTCCGAGTGAAAATGGCGGAAACAGGCAGCTTGCCGAAAAAACGAATATTTTGAAACAACATGGTATAAAAAGCACAGTTCTTTCTTTTAGTCAAGACAGATGATTTTCAGTT
Organism: Desulfobacterales bacterium; assembly: GCA_029934695.1. Classification (GTDB taxonomy): domain Bacteria; phylum Desulfobacterota; class Desulfobacteria; order Desulfobacterales; family 4be13; genus JAOZLU01. The sequence goes on from JAOZLU010000114.1 coordinate 10,818, forward strand.
TGATTCGGCCGGAAATTCACAAGTTGGATACTTTTTATCCAGTTCAAATTTTGTATGCACTCTGGCCGGATATTTTTTATCCATTATTTTTTCCCTTGATGCCCGGTTCGGGTTGGCAAATCCGAACCATCTGCCTCCCCTGACGCTCGGTTCGGATTGCCAAATCCGAACCGTCTGCTGGATTTGGCAATCCGGCAGGAGCGGGGAATGGGAGCATGGAATGAGAGGCAGGAGCAGGGAATGGGAAAAAATAAAAAATTTGTCTTGTTTTGTCAATACATTTCATATTATATTATTTTTGTATGATGGTTTTGGTACACAATTTGCTTATATCAATTTCAGCAAAGTCAGTCGTCAGATTCGGTTTTCCCCTTCAAGTCGGGTTACCGGTATCCTTTATTAATGGATGTTGAAATTAAAAAATTAAGGAGGTGATAGAAAAATTTGATAGTGAACATCAGCCGTCAGTTTGGAAGCAAAAACTGAGAAAGTCGGTTTTCAGAAGCGTATTTTTATGTTAAACTTAAATAAAAAAGGAGCTTGTAATAAAAATGAAAAAGAATGGTGTAAAAAAGATAATTATGGTTTTGGTTGCATTTGCCGTTGCAGGACTTGGAGCAAATGCTTTTGCGGGATGTGGAGGCAATTGCGGACAAGGTCAGCGGGGAGATTGCCCGGTTTACGATGGAGAACTGGGCGAGGATAAAATTCAGGAGCTGGATCAGGAACGCAAAGCTTTTTATGAGGCGACAGAGTCCCTCAGGCAAAGTATGGATGAAAAAAGTGCTGAAATAAGTAATGAGCTTGCCAAAGAAACTTCTGATGTCGAAAGACTTTCAGAGTTGCAAAAGGAAGTTTCTGATCTCAGGTCCCAGTTCGGCCAAAAACGGCTTGAACACATTATCAAAATGAAAGAGATCAACCCCAACTTCAGCCGAAAAGCTCAGGAATGGAACTGTGGCGGCTATGGTCGCGGCAATCGTGGCGGCAATCGCAGCGGTCGCGGCAATCGCGGCGGTTGTTTAAGGTAAAGCTTTAAAACCAGTACAGAAAACATCTCATCTCCTTGATAAGCCCAGAAAGGGTCGGATGTAAAATAAGACCCTTTCTGTATGCTTATCAATTGGCCGGGTACTTATCTTGTCAAAAAAATTAAAGAGGGTATTATCATGAATTTTATAGCCCTTATGTTTCTGGAATCTTGGAACCTGCTGCTGGAAGCATCAGTTTATATTCTTTTCGGCATCCTAATCGGCGGATTATTGAAGATTTTTCTCAACCCGGCAATGGTGTTCAGACATCTGGGCAAAGGACGATTTGTCCCGGTATTCAAAGCCGCACTTTTCGGCATTCCGATTCCCCTGTGTTCCTGCGGAGTCCTGCCGGCCGCAGCCTCACTCAAGAAGCAGGGAGCCAATAACGGTGCTACCACCGCATTCCTCATTTCAACGCCTGAGTCCGGAGTGGACTCCATCGCCATCACTTATGCGTTGCTCGACCCGATTATGACTGTGGCCCGGCCGGTGGCAGCCTTTTTTACCGCGGTTGTCGCGGGGCTGGCTGAGAATCTTCTCCACGCGCCGAATGACAAAGACCCGACAGAGGCGGATCTGAGATGCGTCGTGGACGGATGTTGCGACGGGGTTGACTGTGCGCCTGAGGTTCATGCAAGGCATCATTCTTTTACAGAAAAATTACAGGCCGGGCTTCATTTCGCAGTCACTGATTTATGGGGGGATATGGCGGGCTGGTTCTGGGTCGGGCTGTTATTAGGCGGACTGATCACCGCTCTTGTCCCTGACGATCTCATGTCCATTTACCTCGGAGGCGGGATAACCTCCATGCTGATCATGCTGGCGGTGGGGATTCCGCTTTATATCTGTGCAACCGCCTCGACACCCATTGCAGCCGCTCTTATTCTCAAAGGTGTCAGCCCCGGGGCAGTTCTGGTCTTCCTGCTGGTCGGTCCTGCCACCAATGTGACCTCGCTTACCGTTCTTCTGGGGATTCTCGGCAAGAGAGCCACAGCCATTTATCTTTCGACGCTGGCTGTTTTGTCGGTACTTTTGGGACTGGTTCTGGATCAGGTCTATATCAGTTCGGGGGTTTCCGCGCAGGCTGTCGCAGGCCAGGCAGCCGAGATCGTGCCTTTCGCACTTCAGTTGGCAGGAGCTGCTGTTTTGATTGGACTCTCGATTCAGCCGGTCTGGCGCAGTGCGAATGCCTTCTTTAAAAAGTCCGGCCATCATCATGCCCACGATCACAGTCACGGCTCGCCCTGTAATGATGAGACCTCATCATGAGGGTGTCAGGAGGGGCCGGGTCGGCCCTGACATCCTCCTTTATTTTTCTGCAATATCCCTGAATCCGTTTTTAACCGCGGAGTTCCAGCCCATTTTATGAACCGGATCCCCCCTTTTATGGTCTCTCCGATCCTGCCCAGCTTCATCAGCTTCAATACCTGAAGAAAACGGCTCGGCCTCAGATAAAATTTCAAATATCCCTTTTTCCTGTAGTCATTCACCACAGAGGGCGGAAGGCCCGGGAGGTTCATCACGGCATTATCCTGATGAAATTCCGCAAATTCTCTTCTGTCAATCCATCCCTGATTCGCGGCCTGTTCGTAAAGCTGGGATCCGGGAAAGGGAACCGCACAATAAAACTGGGCGATTTCCGGATTCAGGCTCAGGGCAAAGTCAGTGGTTTCCCTGAGCGATTCCTCGGTTTCCCCGGGAAAGCCTAAGACAAAATGCCCGGCTGTCCTTATACCTGCATTCTTTGCCGCTTTCACAGCTTCATGGGACTGTGTGAGAGTGATCTTCTTTTTTATCTGATCCAGAATCTGCTGATTTCCGGATTCAATCCCGTAGCTGATCATCCAGCATCCCGCGTCTGCCATGGCGCTGAGCATCTCCTGATCCACAGTGTCCACCCGGCTGTTGCAGGTCCAGCCGATATCCAGCTTTTTTTCCCGAATCTGACGACAGAACTGCATGACATAATTCCGATCAGCAGTAAAGGTGTCAGCCCAGATAAAGAAATGTTTTATTCCGAAACGCTCCATATTGTATGCGATTTCATCTGTCATTTTCGAGACGGATCTCCGGCGCAGTCCTTTTCCATAGTAGGTCCGGGCGGTACAGAAGGTGCAGGGGTACGGACAGCCTCTCACCGGGGACAGGATCAGAAATTTTTCTCCCATGAGGGGGAGTTTGTATCTTTCCAGATCCAACAGATGCCATGCGGGAAAAGGGAGGCTGTCCAGGTCACGGATAAATGCCCGGGGAGGATTGTGAAATATCTGGCCGTCTGCTTCTTTGTAACTGATTCCGTTGATATCCGCTATGTTGTCTCTGTTTTCCAAAGCATCTGCCAAAGCAGCCAATGATTCCTCAGGCTCATTCCGTATGATAAAGTCAAGGGATTCTGATTCTCTCAGGCACTGTTCGGCAAGTGCGGTGACATGTGTGCCCAGCACCCCTGTTTTTATGTCTGTCCTGATCTCCTTTATCTCATTTGCCAGTGACAGGTCACTTTTGATGGAGGGGGTCGCCACACTCCAGACGACCCATCTGTAATGCCCCTGACGAATTCTTTGTAAAATATCCGACAGCGGGATTTCCTGGGCTGCACAATCGAGTATCTCGACGTCGTGTCCTCCGGCCTCAAGCATTGCCCCGGCCGTGGCCAGCGTTATCGGCGGCCACAGGGTGGACCATACGCCCTGTTCCTGATTGCAGCGGCCTTCTCTGATAAAGGCCCTGTTATCAGG
>JAOZLU010000664.1:0-1604 GCA_029934695.1 Desulfobacterales bacterium
GGGAGGCGTAAATATCTGTTCTTATATCTTGTATGTCTTCTGATGGATCGTACTGTATTCTGCGAATAACAGGCATCAAACACGGCCAGAATCCGGCGGCCTTTTTCGAGTTTTTCCAGTATGGGCCGGATATCCCGTTTGCCGATAATGAGCTTTGCCATCATATCCTGAATTGTTTTTCCGGAACCAAAATCAGTTGGAACCAATGCACCGGTATAAGGGTCTATGCCCAATTTTTTGTTACCAGCATCGTAACTGCTGGTTCCGTGGCCGCTGAAATAGAAGAAAATGAAATCCCCTGGTTTTGTGGTACGATTCAGGTCTCTCAGAGACCCGAGTATGCGCTCGCGGGTAGCCTTCTGGTCCGTCAGAGTAACGATGTTGCCGGAAGCAAATCCGAACTTGCTATTCAGCGTATTTTTCAACGCCTCAACATCGTTGACAGGCCCTTCTAATTGAGCATTCTTGAAATGAGGGTAGTCCCCCACGCCAATAAGCAGAGCATGATTCGCGGCCCACACATTTGAAAGACAGAGCGTGAATATCCAGAAAATAATGAATGAAATTTTTATCGGGAATGAGATTTTTTTCATAATTCCTCCGTAATTCGGTTTTCAGTACCGCATTCAGATGGTTGCCGCCCAAATGCGAATGCGGAACATTGCGGACGGGGTTGCAAACCCCGTCCGGCAAGATAATTTCCTTTAGTTCAGCCTGACTTCGACCCGGCGGTTCAGGATGCAGTCTTCTTCTGTGTCTTCGGGATAAAGCGGTTCCTGTTCCCCTCGGCCTTCTGTCCGAATTCGGCGTGAGGAGAGGGAATAATGTTTAATGAGATATTCCCTGACTGCGTTTGCTCTTTTTTCTGAAAGGCGCAAATTGTAGGCATTGTCTCCTCGGGTGTCGGTATGTCCGATAAGCGTAAAAGAACTGTCTCTAAATATCGGATCCGCAAGCGCACGGCCAAGTTCATCCGACTGTTTTCTTCCGCTCGCATTGAGCCTTGATTTGTCGTACTCAAAATTGATGTGAAGATTGACTGACGACTCGGCCACAAAGCCTCTGAATCCCTTGGAGACATTCTTACTGGAAACAAGTGATTTTTTTATATCTTCCGCTCTCATAATTCCCTGCTTCATCCGATAAACTTCAATTGCCCTGATATTCTTCCTGACCACCGGACGGGGATCCTTTTCATAAGACTCCTGAAAACAGGTGTAAGCTTCGTTCGTCTTACCCATTTTTCCGTAAACCACGCCTAACTGAAACAGGAGTTTTGCAAAAACTTTATTGTCTTTGGCCACATCCTTTGCATCAAGCAGCGTCTTTTCTGCCTCTTCCAGATGGCCTTCTTTTTTACAGGCTTTGGCTAATTCATAATAGGCATTGAAATCCTCACACTCGGCAAGGGACTGTTTAAGCAGAATGATCCGGCCGGATGCGTCTCGCTGTGACATGGCATCTTCATAAAGCCTCCTGCCTTTGTCGCAGCCAGCTTCGGCATCTCCGCCGGACAGGAGCAGGAATATGCAGCAAAACGTGATGACAATGATTTTCTTCATAATTTGGCACCTCCCGGTTTCTTAAAACTTGGTTTCTTAAAA
>JAOZLU010000664.1:1704-3711 GCA_029934695.1 Desulfobacterales bacterium
TGCCCTGCCTGCTCGGCTCGGATTGCCCTGCCTGCTCGGCTCGGATTGCCAAATCCGAGCCATCGGATTTGGCAATAAGGGAGATGAATTTATTTGACAGACCCCGGAGACAGTCTCAGTTTCTCCATTGCTTTGGGATCAGTGAGTATCAGCCGCCATTTCTCACCTGTGAGGCGGTCTTTCATGGGATGTCTGAATTCATAGTATCGGAACAGTGCCCCCCGGGCTTTTTTCCCGTTTATCTCTTTTTCCACGCTTTCCGGATAACCAAGCCCTTCTTCCAGAACCTGCCCGCTGTTCGGCTCAGTATGAACATCCACGACAATCGGCTGATCTTTCGCTCCGATCATCCTCAGAAGCACCGCGTCCAGATCGTTCAGAAAGGCGATATCCTCTTTTTTCAGAGGCGTTTTCCGGATCTCCGCGGATGAAATATCATGGCACCTCCTGAGAACGGTCAGGAAGGCATTCAGGCGTTTCTGATAATCTCCCTCACGCATCTCAGAGATAAGCGAGCCGACCTGATTCTGCAAATGCAGATAGAGTTCCGCCGCAGGTTCCAGCCACGCTGTCTCTCTTTCATCCGGAAGGGTGAATGACTTGGCCGCAGCCGTGTAAGACTGCTTTGTGTAGAGGATGCTGATGTAGCGGTTGTAAGTCCAGAACGCGAGGCAGGTGTTCAGACGCCGGCTCTCGTCTCCCTTCAAATCCGAGGTGCGGCCCCGATTCAGCCAGTATTCGAGCATTCCAAGATGATCCGATGACATCCCGGAAGGTTGCGACAATATTTTCCCGGCCTCGGACGCGGCTTTCTCATAGCCCTCATAATTTCGCTCGTCAGACTCATCCAGTCGTCGTCCTGCCTCTTCGGAGCCTAAAAGTGCCATCAGCTCAAGCCCTGATGGAAAGCCCTTCACAGGCTTGTCTCCGATTACGGACAGGGAAAACGGTTTCTTTTTTCCCTTATATGTTTTTACCTGATCATAGACCAGTTGCTGAAAAGCTGCGCTGTCCGGCGTGAACCGCTGGGGCATGAGACGCCAGCCGGTCAGGACATCCTCTGATTTCACACCTTTTTCCAGAGCCTTGACATCCACAAAGCCGGAGAGTATGGCAGGCTGGCGCCCTGTTTTCCGGGCATGTTCGAGCAGGGCCTTCCTGATCTGGGGAAGTTCTGCCTTTTTCAGTTTGCTGGCGACATCAGAATAATCCTCACGGGTCAGATCGTCAGGCGGGCCGAACACCCGGGAAAAACTTGATTCCACAGTCTGACAGCGTTTCAGCAGCGACTTGTCTCCGTGTATCAGCCGCACCAATGCCAGGGCCTGACCCGTCAGAAAATCGGCCTGCTCCGCTGTGATGCCGGTGGCCCTGCTTTCCAGAACCGGGAAAAGCACGGTTCCCGCATATTTCATGGCCTGAAAATATCGGGCCAGCTTTTTGGTCCGGGAATATTTGCCCCGCACTCTGAACTGGCTGTAATCAATCTTCTGCTTCATCATATCCGAAAGGGCAATCTCTTTGGCCTCACGGATCCGTTTAAGTTCATCGGTTACGGCTTTTGAAACACCGGCAGTCTCTTTCCCTGAGAGCAGACACGCCAGCACATTCAGGTAATCCAGATTGGCTCCGGTCACGTCATCCTGAGCCTTCTGAGCCTTCAGCTTTTTGATCATCTCATTGATCAGCCCCTGAAATTCAGGGTACAAAACAGTCTCTTCCAGCCCGGTCACGGTCTCGTTCAGGATCATGCAGTAGGCCAGAAGGATGAAATCCTCGGTAATATAGTTGGGAATCCCCTGGGTCCGGTTCTGCTCATAAAGTTCAAACATCCCCTCCGGTGCCGGAAGCGAACCCGCCAGAGCTGTTCCTCCGATCAGAACAAAGCTCGCCAGAAGCCCGATGACTCCCATCATAAATACTTTTCTTTGTCTCATTTTCAAATCTCCTTGGTTCAAACATCAAACATCAAACATCAAACATCAAACATCAAACATCAAACATCAA
>JAOZLU010000665.1 GCA_029934695.1 Desulfobacterales bacterium
GTTCGATGTTTGATGTTTGATGTTCGATGTTCGATGTTTGATGTTCGATGTTTGAGTTTGATGTTGGAGGGATTGCATAAAATATGGATAATTTCGTTATGATAACTGTTGATGTCGAAGACTGGTTCCAGGTGGAAAATTTCAAGTCGTATATTCCTTTCTCTTCCTGGTCTTCATATCAGCTCAGGGTTGAAAAAAGCACTTATGATCTCCTTGATCTTCTGGATTTCCGTCGTGCAACTTTTTTTATCCTCGGATGGATTGCCGAGCGTCTTCCCCATCTTGTCCGTGACATACATGCCCGGGGCCATGAAGTCGCATCTCATGGTTATAATCACAACCTGTGCAACCTGGAATCTGAAGATGATCTGAGAAAAGATCTGACTGACAGCAAAAAACGCTTGGAAGACATTATCGGAAGCCCGGTTATCGGATATCGTGCGCCCAGTTTTTCTGTTGATAATGATATTCTTAAAATCATAGAAGATTGCGGATATCTTTACGACTCCAGTTTTAATTCCTTTGCAATTCATGGCCGATATGGGAAGGTTGATTTGTCTCAGGTTGGCAAAAAAGGCATTGCCGTTGAAATTTCAGACAGCTTCTATGAGCTGCCGGTCAGCAATGTCAGGATAGGAAACCGTATTTTTCCATTAGGCGGCGGCGGATATTTCCGCATGATCCCTTTCCCGCTTTTCAAACTGGGGGTTCGGCAAATTCTGAAACAGGACAGGGCTTATCTTTTCTACATGCATCCCTGGGAAATTGACCCGGAACAGCCGAGGGTAAATCAGGCGTCAGCATTTTACAGGTTCAGACATTACGTTAATCTGAAGAAAACGCATTCAAAATTGTCAGCCTTGTTTGAGACATTCAGACAGGCCCGTTTCATCAGCTGCCGAGAATATCTTGAACAATTATATGATGCCTGTTGTGACTTGTGAGAAAAAATTTAAATCCTGACAAATAAGGAGAGTGGAGATTTCTCTGCTACGAGAGATTTATGAAAAAAAAAATAACTGTAAGATATTATAATGATTCTGACCGTGCGATATGGGATGAATATATCATGCGTCACCCGGAAGGGACTTTTTTTCATCTCAGCACTTGGAAAGAAATGGTTGAGCGATCTTTCGGGCATAAATCGTATTACCTTATTGCCGAAGAAGAGAAAGGCATATCCCGGGAGATTGTGGGATTATTTCCCTTAGTTACAATAAAGAGCATTTTATTCGGTAAATCCGTGGTGTCTTTGCCGTTTGCCACTTACGGAGGAATTTTGGCGGACAATGAGGATGGCGAGCAGGCACTTTATGAAAAAGGGATTGCCCTGACAAAGGAACAAAACCTTGACTACATGGAAATCAGGAACGAAACCAGGCCCCTGCCTGACTTGCCCGGGAAAGACCTCTATTTTGTTTTTAAAAAAGAGATATCCGGGGACAATGAGGAAAACATGAAGGCAATCCCCAAGAAGGCCAGACGGATGATCCGCCAGGGGATAAAGCATAAGGTTGAGCCTCGCTTTGGCGGCGTGGAGCTTCTTGACCCGTTTTATGAAATGTTTGCCTTCAACTATCATCGCCTGGGGACACCGGTTTTCTCAAAAAAATATCTCAGGAACATGCTTGAGACATTTAAAGACAAGAGTTCTGTCCTGATTATTTTCAAAGACGGGCAGCCGCTTGCCGGGGTTATCAGTTTTTATTTTCAAGATCAGGTGATTCCGTACTATTCAGGCGCGTATCCGGATGCACGGAAATATGCGGCAAATGATTACCTCTACTGGGCACTGATGAGTGATTCCGCAGACAAGGGGTACAGGGTTTTTGATTTCGGCAGAAGCAAAAAAGACACCGGATCGTTTCATTTTAAAAGGCACTGGGGATTTGAGCCGCGCCTGCTGCACTATCAATACTATCTGAACAATCTTGAAGAAGTCCCGAACATAAGCCCTGCAAATCCAAAGTACAAAAGACGCATCGAATTATGGCAAAAATTGCCGATCTGGGCAACGAAAATCATCGGCCCTGCAATCGTCAAATACATTCCCTGAAAAAACAGCGATCAGTTCGTAGTTCCATCAGACCGCCTAAAGGCGGAACTACAAACTGAGGATTATGTTAATAGCTGATAACCGGTCACTGACAACTGATATGAAAATTCTCTACCTTTCTCATCGCATTCCCTATCCGCCCAACAAGGGTGATAAAATACGGTCATTCAACGAAGTTAAATATCTTTCAAAATCCCATGAGATTCATCTGGCGTGTCTGGCCGATGATCCTGATGACCTGAAATATGAAAAGGATTTGAAAAAGTATTGTAAAAAAGTCTGTCTCCTCAAACTGACTCCCCTCACAGCAAAAGTGAAAGGTCTGGCAGCCCTGATGCTAAACAAACCCTTATCTGTGGGATATTTCTATTCAAGGCTTTTGCAACGGACTGTTAATGAATGGATTTCTGAAAACACTTATGATGCGGTGATCTGTTTCTCATCCCCCATGGCGGAATATGTTTTCTGTTCTCCGCTATGGACAGAGGGCAGAGGGCAGAGGTCAGCGGTCAGCGGCAAGTTAAGCCAACATACTGTGTTGATTATGGATTTCTGCGATGTGGATTCGGACAAATGGGGGCAGTATTCACGTCAGTCAAAATTTCCCCTGAATCTGGTTTATCAGATTGAGAACAAAAAACTCCTTGACTATGAAAAAAAGGTGAATCACACGTTTGATCATTCGTTTTTCTCTTCTCCCCGCGAGGCAGACTTGTTCTGCAGACTGTATCCCCAGGCTCAAAATGTGTCGTTTATCTCCAACGGTGTGGACTGCGAATATTTTTCGCCGAGTGAAGGTAAAGGGCCAAGTGGCAAAAGACTGATATTGATGTTTGCAGGTGCCATGGATTATTATGCCAATATTGACGGGGTCAGATGGTTCTGCGAAGAAATTTTCCCAAGGATAAAAAATGCATACCCGGAAACGCAGTTCTATATTGTCGGGAGCAATCCCAAACCTGAAGTGGAGAGCCTGGCAATGTCAGACAGTGTTACCGTAACCGGCTTTGTGGAGGATATAAGAGGCTATTATCAGAACGCAGATATCTGCGTCATTCCTCTCAGGATTGCAAGGGGGGTTCAGAATAAAGTGCTTGAGGCCATGTCCGTGGGCAAAGCCATTGTTACCAGTTCCGCAGCGATTCAGGGAATCAGCGCAACCCCGGGAGAGCATCTGCTGGTTGCGGATACTCCTGAAGATTTTATAAAGCATCTGACAACGCTTATGAAAAATGAAATCCTGAGAAAAGAATTTGGAGCGCGGGCGCGGGAGTTTGTTATTTCACACTATGACTGGAAAACCAATATGGGGAAATTGGATGTTTTGATTGGGAGATGAAATCTCTGATTAACTGACCGATTTTCATAGGTGCGTCTCTTTTTTTGCACATACTGTCCGTAGGGCAAAGCTGTGCTTTCCACCTCTGCGGTGATTCAGGGAATCAGCACAAATCTGGGTGTGTTCCAACCTTTTGCACACAGACTGGACTCAGCTTTCAGTCGTATTAAGAAAATCTGTGACATCAAAAAGTTACAGATCATATCTTGAGTATATCAGACAGAATTTGCAAAAAAACATGATTTTATGATTTAGGTGATTTCCAGAAAAGAATCTCCCACTATGGCAACGTAGGGTGGGTGGAGC
>JAOZLU010000115.1:0-2695 GCA_029934695.1 Desulfobacterales bacterium
AAGCTTTGTGGCCTTTGTGCCCCCTTTGTGTCCTTTGTGGTTAAAAAGGTGCGATGCAGGGCTGATTTCAGGCCTCCCCTGAAAGCGTTATAATCAGTATTATTTGAAGTTAATAAGCAAATCAATTAGCAGTTTCTCAAATTTGACATTGATTTTTTCACCAAGCAATTTTTTATTTTCGTCAGACAACTTTCTGTATTCATGAACGATAAGATTTCTGACAGCGTATAAGTATTCCGCAGGTTCTTGAACTTCTTTTTCAATATCCTGATTTTCCAAAAGTTTTTTACATTCTGATTTTAATTTCTGATCTTGCTTATCGGAAAATTGTATTGAAGAAAACAGTCTCTTGATATTTCCTTTCTCCTGCTGGATTTTTTGAAGTTTTTCCAAATGGTCCCTCATATTTGACAGGCTTCTGTATTCAGGTTCATTTTCAACTTTTTCTATAAATTTTTTCAACTCCTTCATGGCAATTTTGGGCATCAGCAATTCAATCACTTGGTAAAGGAGGTGGAATATAACCAAAGGATGATCCTGATATGGCAGTAAATCTATAAATAACTGGATCATATAATCCTCATTTTCCAAATCTTTTGAAATCGGTTTTAAGACGATTCTCTTTTCGAGTTTTCTGATCTCATTGAGGTCGTTCATCTCATTTCCAAGCTCCTTAATCTTGGATTTAATGCGTTCCGAATTTTCTGAACTTGCCTTATTTAAAGCATTTTGGAGTCTTTTCATCTCTTTCCTGAGTCTGTTCACCTCTCTTTTCATCTCTTTTTGACGATGACTCGTGTCAGACAACTTGTTTTCATCTTTGATATAACGATATCCATATCTGTATAAGCAAGGCAGGTAATGATTAATATCAAACCCCTTAATCTGTTTTAACTTTTCGTTCCACAGGATAAGAATGATGCTGCCATCAGGATAAAAATCAGTCAGTTTGAAATCAGGCAACATGCTGCCAGGTGTAATAAACGGAATTCTGTCATCCTGCCTCAGCAGCTTGTAAAAAGCCTTCAAAGCATATCGGAGAAAATATTTATTTTGCACATAATCATTTTTTTCAGATATAAACGTCTGAATAGGGAATATATAGCCTATGCTATCCTTTTGAGTATCTTCAGATACTTGAAAGCTTTTTTTTCCAAAATCGCATTCATTCCTGAAGATAAATATTGTATAATCGTCCGGCGATGTTTCCCCTTTATCAACCGTTAAAGCGTAGTTTATAGGTATTTCGGGTCTGTTCGGGTTTGTAAGGGCAATACAACCATCGTCAAAATTTACAGAATTCCAGTCTGGAGGAGATAATACAATCTCCTTTCCGTCATCCTTGTTTTTTATTTTCAAAGGCATTGTTTTTTACAGCTCCACTTCGATTTCATATTTGTCATGTCCGTTTTCAACGGCGGCATCAATATTCCCATAAGAGTCAGAATTTTTATTGAAAAGTTCTCTGAAAAAATAATGGAAAAAAAGTCTTTGGGAATTGCCTATCTTCTCTGCTGAGAGTCTCATATAACCTAAAGTAATCAACAGTGCATTTAAACTCCTTTCTGAATCATTATGCCAAAATTCGGGATCCTCTATTATACTTCTCAGTTCCTTAAATCCGGCAATAACTTTTTTGTCCACCAGCTTCCCCACGGCAGACCCAAAACCTGTCATAACAGCGGGTTTTGAAAATATGCTCTTCACGTTTTTTCCAAAAGGCTTGCCTGGAAATTCATAGTAGTCAGACTTTTCATATTTCCAATCACCATACAATGATTCCATTTTAGTGAAAAAAGAATGAAACGTGGTCAGATATTCATGAAAAAGATCGTCTTTCTGCTCCTCTTTCCGCGGAGACGAAAGGCTTTTCGACAGACCTGAAAGGCTTTTAATATTTTCCAAAACAGTCTCCCTGTCTATGGGCAATGCATTCCGTCTTATATAAGAGTGAAAGCCGTCAATCACATCACTGAAATTATACTCGCCGACTTTCCCTGGTTTGTCAGCTCCTGTAATTAATTTAATCCCTTCATCTGTCGGGATTTTAAGGTAATTTGAATATAGAATTTCAATCTGATGCCTCAGCGACATGGGCATCTGCCCGGAGTTCAATGTGAGCATCCGGTATAAGACAGCCTGTTTTCTGATTCCCAGGTATATTTCCAATCTCAGATTGGAAATACAGTCATAACTACCTGGTTCTGCGTCCATAAATGTGTAAGTTCTCTGAAGTCCGTCAATAATCAGAAAGTCCTCTGCATTCGTTTCGATATATCTTACCAGATCGTCATCAGTCATATTTTCATAGTCCTTCAAATCAGTATGAGCAAGGACAATGGGGGGAACAATACATCCTTTTCCCAGGTCTTCTTTCAGCAACGAATATATTCTCCCGGCCGCTCTCACCCGCCTTCTTTGAAATTCATTATTTCTTTTTTCTATCAGCTTGGGAGCAAAGCGCAGATATTCCTTTATGGTAACTTCAACCAGGACATTCGTTGACTCAACCCTTTCGTCATAAGATTTTGACAATAATTTCATCAGATGTCTCCTATTTTTGGCATTTTGTGAACTTGAATTTCATATCAAAGTTTTAGGTTTTAAGTTTTAGGAAAAAGTGGATTCCGGGTCGGAACTCCTTTTTCAGTTTCGCCGGGTGCTGAAATTTCATTTCAGCACTCCCTTTTTCAGT
>JAOZLU010000115.1:2795-5351 GCA_029934695.1 Desulfobacterales bacterium
CTTTTTCAGTTTCGCCGGGTGCTGAAATTTCATTTCAGCACTCCCTTTTTCAGTTCCGCCGGGTGCTGAAATTTCATTTCAGCACTCCCTTTTTCAGTTTCGCCGGGTGCTGAAATTTCATTTCAGCACTCCTTTTTTCAGTTCCGCCGGAATGGGTGCTAAAATTTCATTTCAGCACTCCTCTGAAGGCATCAGTTCTGTTCTCAGCGTGTTTATCCTTTGGCTGATTCCGCTGGAAACGGTTTCCATTTCTCCCAGAATCTGGGTCAGGTCGGCCCTGTCAACCTGTTTCTCGCCGATCAGTTCCACAATTTTTGAAAGGTCTGTGATGTACGCTTGAAATCGGTCAAGGAGAATGTCACGGAGAATATCTGACAGGGCATCTGCCAGCTTGAAAATATATTGAAACTTTATGTTTTCCCTGTAATCCTTGAAATGGAAGATAACGGAGCTTTTTGTTTCCTTTTTTATGCGGGAAATGCCGTTTTTCAGTGCAAGGAGTTCACCCTCCTTTTCGTTCTGAGTCGGCCTTCTTAACAATTTTTCTTTAAACAGGCGGATAAACGAATAAAATCCGAAACGCATGACAGCTTCGGTTTTTATCTTTGCGGTGTAACGCATGGGCGCGCTTAGGGAGGGAAGCTTCAGCCCGGCTGTTCTTTTCACCAGATCCATATCCGGGATATCGACCCTGTGCTGATTTTCCTGAATCGGAGGGATTCCGAAACGCTCCATTGTTTTGTTATAAGCGGCAAGCGCATCCTCTGCCATGACATCATAAGGGCCGGTCACAGATTCAAGCTGCTCCCTGATGTTCTGTTCTTTTTCCCTGATAAAACGGATGATCTCAGGATTTATGTCTTCGGCCATAAACGTGTCAACAGCCTGCCTGAACTCCTGGAACACCAGATACATTGTATTGCCAAAATTTGAAGCATCAGGGCTTTCTTCGTATTTATAATACGGCACATTATAATCTTTGGCGAATTTGAGAACCTCCCCCAGCACACGACCGGGCCGGTTGTCAAAAAACCGGTCAATATCCGCTCTGAGGGTATGCTTCATTTTTTTGACAGTGCCATCAAGCACACTTTCTGTCATGGATTTTATCTGATTCATCTTCTTCTGATGATGCCTGATCTTTTTAATGATCTTACCTGCGCCATAAACATCTTTGGAAAGAATATCCCTGCTGAGGCCGATCTGATAGGCTGCTCCTGATGAAATAACGCCAAGACGTTCAAGGTGATTTTTTAAAAGCAGGGAATAGCGCTCTTTTGCAAGCTTATGATGAAAACTCGATTCAAAATGCTCTGTTTCCTTATCTGAAAAATCTGAAAACGCTGTTTCCTTTTCCCATTGTGAAAGTCTCAGACGGTCTTTGGGGGACAGGTTCTGATTTTCCTGAGATTTAAACAGATTGAAAAGTGCGGACAGGGTGTAAGTCTCAGGGTCCGGTTTTATCAGTGAAATTTCCGCTTTTATTTTTTTAACCACCGCGTTCAAATCATCCGGGGATTCATGCTCATTGAAATCAGAATTGATGATAAACAGGATATTGTCGATGATTCCCATTTTTCTGATAATGGACAGAAATTTGATATCTGCCTGACGCAGACCTGTTCTGCTGCTTATCACATAGATAATAAAATGTGCTGAGAGCAGATATTCCTGAATCATGGCAAGATGAAGGGGATTGGGGGAGTCACTCCCCTGGCAGTCTGCAATTTCCATATTGCCTTCCATATTGCCGGAACTGATTTCCAACTGCACATCCTTTAAATAGACTGCCAGTGCATCATCAGCAACAAACGCCCTGTGTTCCGGAAAAATATCCCCCTCATATCGGACCACAGAAAGCGGTCTGCTTTGAAAATCAGCTTGTTCAAGGCTGTTTTCTTCCGGGAAAAGAGTCTCTTTCACCCTTTCATATCCTTCCAGATAGGATGCCAGAAGCACACTGTTCATACTGCGGGTATCGTTGCTGATCAGTTGGTCCGTACTCAGATTCTCAATCGCCTCCCGGAGTCCTGCCCGCTCATCTTCCTGTCTTATATCAAACCCGTCATTTCCCGAACGCCAGTTCAGAGAGGGAAACAGGACCATGGCCTGTTCCATGTCCGTGTTGACTTCATCATAAGATTTGAACCGGAGTTCTGCTTTAAGAGATTCTCCTTTGCGTATTCTGGTGACTATGGAGGTGACAACCCCCGCGCCCCGCTTTAAATAATCCCCCTTGAAAAGGGAATTGACAAAGGTGCTTTTCCCGGATTTTATCGTGCCGACAACAGCCACACGCATCATCTCTTCTGATATATGCCTGCGAATATCAGCGCATGTTTTTTTCCAATCCCCAAAGGAACCGTTGGACATTCCCGGTACTGATTTGGCATCTGACAACAAAACAGACAGATCATCACTGATCTGTAAAAGTTCATCTTTAAGAGTGTCATACATATCTGTCATAGAAAATTTCACATCCTCATTATGCATATCTGACAGCCCGGATAAGGGCCTGTCAACTGTATGCTTATTTTTACATGACTTTCGGGTATT
>JAOZLU010000115.1:5451-14571 GCA_029934695.1 Desulfobacterales bacterium
ATTATCATTTGATCGCACCATTATCTCAGTTTACCCGAAAGTCATATTTTAACAAAAAATACCTGAACATATCGATTTTGTCAAAGTGAAAAGTTGAAAGTGAAAAAAGTAAAAAAGTTGAAAGTAAAAAGTCCTTTCGGTAAGCTTTCACTTTTTACTTTTTTCCTTTTCACTTTTTACTTTGGAGGCTTGTTATATTTGAGGTTCTGTGATATAGGGTATGAAAAATTGTTTGGATTACATCGCAAATATCCGGTGAGCCGAACAGTCTCCCAATTTGAAATCAGATGAAAACGGAATTTAAAATTGCGAAGGGAAACATACAGTTATGTCAGAAAAACATCCTGAGTGTCCGTTATACAATCCTCTTAATTGCAAAGAATATTACAACCCCAAGCTTTGTGCGTTTGTAAGAAAAGACAAGGTCTGTCTTAAAAAAAGGAAACCAAAGGCAAAGGCAAAGGAAACAGAAAAAGAACTGACAACCGCTGAAAATGAGTAGAGACGTGTCAGGATACGCCTCTACTGAAACAGGGATAAATAAGGAAGGGATATGAAGAAATTCAGGCGTGGCCTGCAGTATCCGAGAGAAGGGCCGGGTCTATTCCCATCTTTCTCAGGGCTTCTTCCCATTGGGCCTCAACTGGTGTATCAAAAAGAATCTCTTCAGTGACAGGGCATGTCAGCCAGGCATTCTGTTTGATCTCAGACTCCAGTTGCTCCGGGCCCCAGCCGGCGCATCCGAGAGCAATCATCATTGACTGAGGCCCTCTGCCCATGGCAATGGCTTCCAAAATATCTCTGGTGTTGCTCATGGCAAAAAAAGGCGTGACCATAAGACATCCCTCCCAGTTGAAAGGAGGGCCATGGAGTACAAATACTTCATTGCTATGGACAGGCCCGCCAAGGTGGATCGGCACGGATTCCGCGCCGGGCTCATATTCAATTTTAAGCTCTTCAAAAATGTCCTTTCCGAAAAGGAAAGGGTGAACCCGATTCACAACAACACCCACAGCTCCTTCCGGAGAGTGTTCACAGATAGAGGTGACTGTATAGGCAAAATTCGGATCAGCCAAGCCGGGCATTGCCATAATGAAGTGCCCTTTAAACGCCTCCCATCCCTGATCAGGGGCCGGGTATATATTTTCCATATTTTCCTCCACGGAAAAGTTCAAAGTAAAAAGTTGAAAGCTACTCCATAACTGGTTGAAATTATAAAGTGATATATGGGATCCGGAAAATATCAGTATCAGTGATTTCAATAAGTTACGAGAGCTTACAACTGACGAGTTTTTTATATTAGGGAAATTATAAAATCCCCCGCTCCGATTGCCCAGTTCTGCCGGGATTCGGATTTGACAATCCGAAAGGAACAGATTTTATTCTTTTCCGGGCATCCCTTATTCACCAATTTACTGTAAAACAATTTTGCAAATTGTTTCAGACGACCTGCAAAGCCGTTCCGCAAATCGGAAAAAGTGTGAACCACTTTTCAGCTTCTGTGAAAGATGCCCTTTCCTGTCACTTTTATTTTTATATTCGGATTTTGTCAAGCATACAAAGCCATGATAACTGAATCAGATCATATTATCCTGCCACGCTTGTTTCCCTTATTCTTTCGGATGTGGTCGGAGATGACCTTGATGTGATCGCTTCGGGGCCTGGGGTGCCGGATTCAGGCACATTTCAGGATTGCATGGCCCTTTTCAAAAAATACAATATCCTCAGACAACTCCCCCGGTCCATTGTAAATTTTATAGAGGCAGGTCTTTCAGGAAAGGTTCCTGAAACGCCAAAGACGGGTGATCCTGTTTTTGAAAAAACACACAATCTTATCATCGGAAGCAATATTGAAGCCATAGTTGCCGCAAAGCAGAAAGCAGAAAGCCTGGGATACAATACCCTTGTTCTTTCTTCCATGTTTGAGGGGGAAACCCGGGACCTTGCCCAGTTCTATGGCGCCATTGCAAGAGAGATTGCCAAAACCGGCCATCCTCCGCCTGCGTGTATTCTTTCCGGAGAATATCTTTAATCAGCACATTTATACGCTTTACAATACGCCTGTCACTGATCTGCCAGTAGAGATAATCATCCCATGCCCGGACGTGCCAGTTAATCATTTTCATTTATCAACCCGTGAACTTCGTATTTTCCTGCTCTGATATCTTTGACAGCCCTGTCAAGACGTTTTCTGTTTATTTCCGATTTTGCAAGGTAGGCAGTTTCATTATAAGCGCTGTCATGTTCTATGCGTTCTTCTATAAGTTCAATCAGATACTCCTCAGGTGTCTGGCAGACTATCCTCGCAAATCCGTTTATTTTGTCAGTCAATCTGTCCGGAACATTTACTGTCAGCATTTTCAGGCCTCTCTTTGTCAGGTTTGCAGCATAAGTACCTGGCCATATATTTTCAGGTATTTGCATATAAGGAACCGCAGATGCCTGTCTGCCGCGGATTTATCCGCGTTCATCCGTGTCCATCCGCGGTCTGTGAAAGCTGTTTTCTCAGGAAAAAATCCCGGAAAACTTTTGGGTACTTAATTCATAATTCACCATTCATAATTCATTCAAAATCCTGTGAGTGAACGGAATGCAATCAGGGGCTTCCTCAGTATCTGCATTCCCAGGCATGTTGATTCCCCAAATATCTTTGCGGATCCGGTTTGTCCGGGCTGAACGTCATGAATGTCATCACTCCAGACGGCTTCAACAAGAACAGACGGAACCTTGTCTTCTGAAAGCTTGATTTCAAAGCCGATTCTTTCGACGATCGCTGGAAGACTTTGAAGCGGGTCACTGTCCAGACGAATGCTTACCCTGGCTCCTTTTTTAAGGAAACCTGCATCACCTGCCGGCACCATGATCCGCAGTTTGGTCCGGGATGGATCAGCCACACTGAGAACGACCTGCCCTGTCCGGAGTGTGGCCCCCACAAGGGCATCCGGATCATCCAGCACGATGAATCCTGATTTTGCCGTCCGAACTTCTGCACGAGCCTGCTGTTTTGCAAAGAAAAGGACATCTGCTTCGGCCCGTTCCACCTCCAATTGCTGAACCGGGAGTTCAGCTCTGGCTTCCGGGTCCCGGTGCGCTTTGCCTTCGAGACGCACCAGTTTTGCTTTTGCAACTGCGACACTCCGGTGCGCTTCGTCCAGCCGTTTGTCCAGCACACGGGAATCATATTGAAACAACGCGGCCTCTGCTTTCACCCGCTGACCCGGCTGAACAAAGAGATCTTTTAAAATGCCGTCCATCGGGGCAAAGATATGGTGCGGGCGGTCCGGAAGCACCCGCGTCGGTGCGGTGACGCTGGATGTCACCGGCAAAATAAGAAAAATCAGCAATACCAGTGCCATAACTATCCGTACAAGGCGTTTTTTGGGACGGACTGCCCGCGGGCGCGCCAGACCGTGACCAATGAAAAGGGCAGCGTGCTGAAGCAGTTCGATGTCGGATTTTTCACTCCAGGAATGGCCGTGCCACCTTTCCAGCCAAAGCGCGTAAGCAGGGGGGATTTTATCATCCCTGTCCAGCCAGAGCGGCAGCCATAAGATGCTGGTCCCTCCCATGGCCTGCTGAACTTTCCTGAGAGGAGCGGAATCCTGGCCATCGGATTTCAATGGAACGGTCACAGGATCATTGCTGTCCCGGTACTGTCGGCGCACTGCTTCAACAGCGTCTGCAAAGGAACTGTCCTGAGCTGCTGCTCCCCCGCCGGTTACGGCAAGAATCGCCTGTTTTCCATCCAGACGCACAAGAACAGCACGATCCACGCGTACAAGCTCTGAAATGCGGTTGACTGTGAGAGCGGCCGCCTCACGGGATACCGGCGTGGAAAGCACTGCCGAACAGAGGCGGATAAACCGTACCAGCACCATGTCAGGGGTGTCTGTCTGTCTGTTGCCTGTTGTCTGTTGCCGGCCTCCTGCTGTCTGCGGTTTCCGGCTTTCAGAAGATTCTGAGTTCAAAGGGCTGCCTTTACGTTCATTGTTTGTTGCCAAGTGTCATATTGCACAATGATGAAATTGCATGGAACTGTTTTGATAAACGACAGAACACGGACATGCTCGGATTTATTGCATGTATCTTGAAAATCCGTGTCATCCGTATTCTGTTTGGGTTGCATTCTATAGAAATGTTGCATGGAGGTCAAGGAATAACAGTGCTGATGCATAAGTATTATTTAACAATACTTCGGACAGTTTTTTGTTTACAAATCTCATTTCATATGATAAACACTTATTAAAAATAACTCAGAAAAAGGAGATTGTCAATGAAAGAGACACTGAAAAAAATGCCGGGACTCTCGAAGCCTCTCTTCAAATTCATGGGAGTTCTTCTCACAACCGTCCTCTGTCTCCGGGGCAGGATGAATTTTCGGAGAAGACTTTTTTCCGGAATTTCCGGAAGGACTTCGACATCCTCCTTTGTCTCGAAATTTCCGTAATCGCGGTGGTCGATGTCGGTCGCAGGACGGCGTACACTCTTTCCGCCATGCAGACTCCTCCCTCTGACACGGAGGAGACCCGATATTCTCCAGAATGCTCCGAAAAGCCGAATATCGGGAGATTGAGAAATGTTGTCTGCTCCGCACACTCACCGATCTGACATGTGCGGACTCCTATCTCGGTCAGCTTTGCACAGCCCGGAGCATGTTTCCCGGAGACATACGGTATCTCGTAGTTGACGGATACTATTCTAAGGAGAAGTTCGTCACCGGACATCAGCCATATAGGAGGAAGAGGAATGAAAACGATAATGAATGCCGGCCTTCTGTTCGCCGCCACAGTAATTCTTTTGCTGACCCCCCAGGCAGCCCCGGGAGATGAACTGAAACTGGTGATAGGGTCCAAAGGATTTACAGAACAGAAAATATTGGGCCATATTATGATCGCCATTCTGGAAAAAAACGGCTTCCAATGCGTTGACAAGACCGGTCTGGGAGGGACCAGTGTGCTTAGGGAGGCTCTGCTGAAGAGACAGATTGATATCTGTATGGAATATACGGGAACCGCCCTGTCCGTCCATCTGAATATCGGAGAGTCCGTCACCGATCCTCAGCAGTGTTATGACAGGGTGAAAAAGGAAGACTTGGAGCGGCATAATCTGGTATGGCTTCCTCCCCTGACGTTTAACAACACATATTGCCTGATGATGCGCCGAACCGAGTCGGAAAAGTTGGGGATTGAGACTCTCTCTGATCTCTCAAAATATGCCTACCGGCACCCGGCCGAATTCACCTTCGGTCTCAATGCGGAGTTTTTTACCCGCGTCGATGGGTATCCGTCCCTGCAACACGCGTATAAACTGAAATTTTCCCGGGACAGTATTATCAAAATGAGCATAGGCCTTCTTTACAAGGCCCTCGGCGAGGATCTGCTTCAGGTCGCCCTGGGCTATGCCACGGACGGACGTATCAAGGCTTATGACCTGCTGCCTCTTGAGGATGACAAACATTTCTTTCCGCCTTATAATCCCGCGCCGGTCCTTCACAGGGATGTTGTGGAAAAATATCCCCAGTTGGAGGAAATTTTCAAAAGGCTTGTGGAAAAACTTGATACAGATGCTATGGTGGAGCTTAATTATAAGGTTGATATTGAAGGTATTCCCGCCAGAGATGTGGCTCGAAGATGGCTGAGACGGGTGGGGCTGTTATAACGCTACACCCAACTACATTTTTCTGAATCGGGTATATTATATAATCAGAATAATCAGAAAAAATATTAAGCAGTTTTTGCTTCAATCAGAAATTACAGACACCAATATAATTTTCCGGCGTAATTTTAAGCAGTTCCTCTTTAATGCTTTCCGAGACATCCAAGGTCCTTATAAAGTTGGCGATTGACTTCTGGTCAATATCAGCATGGGTTCGGGTTAAAGCTTTCAACGCCTCATAAGGTTCCGGATAGCCTTCACGACGCAGAACGGTCTGAATCGCCTCGGCAACCACTGCCCAGTTGTTCTGCAAGTCCTCACGGATCACTTCCTTATTCAAAATCAGCTTCTCCAACCCTTTCAGCAGGGACTTCAGTGCAATCAGGGTATGCGCCATAGGGACCCCTATATTTCTTGTCACGGTGGAGTCTGTCAGGTCTCTTTGCAATCTTGAAACTGGCAGCTTTACTGAAAGATGTTCAAAAATGGCGTTGGCAATTCCCAGATTGCCTTCGGAATTTTCAAAATCAATGGGATTGACTTTATGCGGCATGGCAGAAGAGCCTGTCTCTCCCTCCTTAATCTTCTGCCTGAAATAATTCATGGAAGTATAGGTCCAGATATCCCGGTCCAGATCAATGAGTATGGTGTTGATCCGTTTCAGGCCGTCGCAAAATGCCGCCAGATTATCATAGTGTTCAATCTGGGTGGTCACTTTTGAACGGTCAAGACCCAGAATGTTGTTTACCAGATTATCTGCGAACGCGTTCCAGTTAATACCCGGATAAGCGACATAATGTGCATTGAAATTACCGGTCGCACCGCCAAATTTGGCTGAAAACGGTACCGTCTTTAAGAGCTTTTTCTGTTTTATCAGTCGTTCGACAAAAACATAAATCTCTTTTCCCAAGCTTGTCGGAGATGCAGGCTGACCATGAGTACGGGCAAGCATGGGAACATTTTTCCAAGCTTTTGCCTTTTCGTCCAATGATCCTGTCACCTCATCCAAAGAGGGGGCCAGCACATCATGCCAGGCATCTTTCAATGAACGGGGGATTGCTGTATTGTTAATATCCTGGGAAGTCAGACCGAAATGGATAAATTCCCTGTATGCCTCCAATCCCAGTTCATCAAATTTTTGTTTGAGAAAATATTCAACCGCTTTGACATCATGGTTGGTTATCTTCTCAATTTCTTTTATTTTCCGGGCATCTTCCAAAGAAAAATTTTTATAAATTGCCCGTAACGCTTCAAACATATTTTTGTTAAAGCCCTTAAATTGCCGCAAAGGCAATTTGCACAGCGAAATAAAATATTCAACCTCAATCAGCACCCGATATTTTATCAGCGCGCTTTCTGAAAAATAATCAGCCAATCTTTCGGTCGCTTTCCGATAACGGCCATCAACCGGAGAAACTGCGTTTAAAGATGAGAGTTCCATAACTGTTCATCATTCCTTTGCTAAGTGTCCATGACCGAATAACTCCCGATTTCTGTAAAATAATATCCCATCGGGCATCATTCCGGGTGCTCTTCCGCTAATACTTTGATTATCTTCAGGGCTGATTGTCAATGTTGAAAAATCAGCATGCTGCTCCCTTTCGGAAGAAAATTCGATATTTTCTCAACTCTTTGTAATTATTAAATTATCTCATTATCAAAGTATTGGCGGAAGAGCACCAAAAATGGGGTGATTTTGTAAATTGCTTCCCGGCCAATTGGAAATTTGCCTTACTGTAAAGCAATTTTGCAAATTGCTTCCCGGTTTCCCGGCATTTTTGTTAAGTGTCCGGGGTCGGACTATCTGCCTGTTATTTACGATAAACATTTCAGGAACAGGTTTTTCCCGGGCTTAAAAACAAAAACATTTAAGCATTATACCCCTTTTCCAACTTTGAAGATTGACATGGATGATGCCAATTCTTCAGCACTGGCAGCATTCCTTCGGACCACGGTGCTCATTTGGGCAACTGCTTTGTTGATCTGCCCGATTCTTTTGTTCTGTTCACTGGAAGATCCGGATATTTCACTGACCAGCGCCGCCACTTTGGCTGCGCTCGCGACGACCTCTTTGAAACTCTCATTGGTCCGGGTCACAAATTCAAGCCCCTCATTAATTTTCCGAACCGTATCTTCAATCAGATACGTTGTGTTTTTGGCAGCTTCTGCCGAGCGCGTGGCCAAATTCCCGACTTCATTTGCAACAACCGCAAATTCAAGCCCGGCTTCCCCGGCTCTGGCCGCCTCCACAGAAGCATTCAACGCGAGCATCCGGGTCTGAAACGCTATTTCATCAATGGTTTTGATAATTTTAAAGGTTTCTTTGCTAGCTCCGGAAATATCGTTCATGGAAATGATGAGATGGGTCATGGACTCATTTGCTTTGCTGACAACCTGATTCACTTCCTTCATAAAATTATCTGCCCGGTTCGCGCTGTCCGCGTTCTTCCCGATCATGGAAGATATTTCTTCCAACAGGGAAGATGTTTTCTCCAAAGAGGCCCTCTGATCCCAAGTTCCCTCTGACAGCGTCTTTGAAGTCAATATATTCTTTCTGATAATTTCACTCAGATTTCTGACCATTTTGTTCATGGCCTTGGCCAGAACCCCGATCTCATCCTTTTGTCCTGTATCAACAGTCTGAGTAAAATCTCCTCTGGAAAGATGCCTGGCAGAATGGGTGAGATGAATCAGCGGGGTTGAGAGTTTTGTGGAAAGGATCAGCACGATGATAACACAGATCACCATAAAACCCAGAGATGTCAATGACGCTTTCCGGATCATCCGGCCGGTTTCCTTTTTGATCTGCTGTCTGGAGCCTTCTATTTCTGTATCAAGATGTTTCAGGGTAAAAACCAGTCTCAGAACCCCCCAGGGGGTTGTGCTGATCTGAACAGGGTTTGCAATTTCAATGACAGATTCATTCGCCTCTTTGTATTCTGTGACCGCCATTACCGTCCTGCCCATCGCTTCTTTATTCTTTTCCCCGGTGAGTCGGGTCTGTGCCAGATCAGGCTTGAGAGTGTGAATAAAAACTGTTCCTGATGAATCCGCCAGGATGGCGTACTTAATTTCCTTATTATTCTCGACGTTGCGCTTTACATCCTCTATAAGTCCGGAAAAGTTGAATGAGGCAATATTCTTTTCTGTCTGCTCTGACAGATGAATGATAAAATTCTTTCCCCGTTCTGTCAGATTTTCTTTCATAAGCGCAATCCGCTTGTCCAGTTCGCTCTCCATCAGTCTTTTCTGGGATGAAATCTGAGAATATGTCAGTATCAGCAGCAAACTGAGCATCAGAAGCGTTATCGTGGTCATCAGCTTCCACTTGATGCTCCAGCTGACAATGGTTTTATCTTTCGTATTCCTTTTCATTTAAAAACTCCTGCGAAAAAACATCAAACATCAAACATCAAACATCAAACATCAAGCATCAAACATCAAACATCAAACATCAAACATCAA